>NZ_JBFUDR010000022.1:0-36951 GCF_056404615.1 Massilia sp. P2_C2
CCGTTGGCCGTGGCGGTCATCACGTTCTGGAGCTGGCTCAGGCTCTGGGCGGCATTGATCGACGAGTCGGACTTCGGTGCATAGGTGATGTCGCCGAACGTGTACGACGGTGCGATGTATTGGCTGTGGCCGCCGCGCACGGTGGTCATGGCAGCGTGGTCCAGGGTCTCGGTACGGGCCAGGTCGGTGATGATCAGGGTTTTCATGGTCAAAGCTCCTTGAGGTATGCAGTTGGTTGGTCGAGGCATTTATCTGCGCTCGATGGACTATCTGCGAAATGCGTGCCAGGTCCTTCCACCCTTCTGAAGGCATCGAATAAGCCATTGAAAACAAAGGATATTTATTAAAATCAGCGGCATCACGCAAGGCCGTACCCGGCGCGTCCCCAATGGCCTGCGTGGGGTCGTACCCAACACTTCGGAGAACCTGTTCGGCCCAAACGCACACCCTCGCTGGATACAAGCAGCAGCCCGCCTTGATCATCCTGCGTTTCATGCTAGTCTCAATAAAAGCCCGGGATTCACTCAACAGACACCATGGACAGCCTCGCTCACGCGATCCGGCAATTGCAGACCGGCGCCATGCCGCGCACCGAATTTTTTGCACAGGTCGACCGCGTGCTCGAGAACGCTCCCGAAAGCGTGGGGCGTCTGCTCGAGGTCCTGAGCGAGGAGCATGCGCGCAAGCCGCTGCCGGGCGAGGTCTACACGGAAATCCAGCATCGCATCGAGCGCCTGATCGTGGCGCGCCAGCGCAAGGGCGGCGACGATACGTTCGTCCAGACGCGGCCCGGCGCGAACACCATGCGCGACGCATCGTCCCCGCACCCGCCGCGCATCGTCGCGGACGATCCCGACCCGGAACCCGAGCGGATGAAGGGCGTGGGCGACACGCTGAACAACCGCTTCGTGCTGGAGGAATGCATCGGCTTCGGCGGCATGGGCACCGTGTACAAGGCACTCGACCTGCGCAAGCTGGAAGCTTCCGACCGCAAGCCCTATATCGCCATCAAGGTGCTGAACGTCCAGTTCCGCGGCCATCCGAAATCGCTGATCGCCCTGCAGCGCGAGGCGCGCAAGGCGCAGGCGCTGGCGCATCCGAACATCGTGTCCGTCTACGATTTCGACCGCGACGGCCAGATGGTCTACCTGACGATGGAATACCTGAAGGGCAAGGCGCTGAGCCAGGTGCTGCGCGCGCCGGGCTTTACGGGCATGCCCTACCAGGACGTGCTGCGCATCGTCACCGGCATGGGCAATGCGCTGTCCTATGCGCACGAACACGGCTTCGTCCACTGCGACTTCAAGCCCGGCAACGTGATCCTGACCGATTCCGGCATCGTGAAGGTCATCGATTTCGGGATTGCGCGCGTGTTCCAGAAGACGGAAGAAGACGTCGACGTCACGGTGTTCGACCCGGGCAGCCTCGGCGCGCTGACGCCGGCCTATGCGAGCCCCGAGATGCTGGAACACCTCGACCCCGACCCGCGCGACGATATCTACGCGCTGGCCTGCATCACCTATGAACTGCTGACGGGACGGCACCCGTTCACCGGCGTGTCGGCCCTGCAGGCGCGCGGCGCCGGCATGAAGCCGCAGCGTCCGGCCAAGCTGGCGCGCGGGCCGTGGCATGCACTGAAATGCGGGCTCGCCCTCGAACGCGACGCGCGCACCCCGACGGTCGAGCGCTTCCTGCGCGAATTCGGCGCGGCCAAGCCGGCGGCCCACCACGGCATGGTGGCCGGGGCGGTCGCGGGCATCGCCGCCGTCGTCGTGCTGGGCGCCGCCGGCTGGTATGTCCTGCAAGGACGATCGCACACGCCGGCGGCTTCCTCTACCCCGGCAGCATCCACCACGCCGGCAAGCCCGCCGGAGGTCACGGCACCGCCACCGGCCGCGCACACGCCCGTGCCGGCGCCCGCCTCACCCGCACCGGTACCCGCACAGGCACCGGCACCTGCGCCTACATCGGCCGCCGTCAACGCCGCGCTGGCGCACATCCCGTGCGCGGCGCTCGTGGGCGCCGTCGATGGCCATACCGTGTCGGTATCCGGCCTGCTGGCGACGCCACCCGGCCCGGCCGGCGCGAAAGACCAGCTCGCGGCCATGCCCGGCGTGGCGGCCGTGCATCTCGACGTTGCGCAGGTCGCCCGCGACAAGTGTCCGATCCTGGCCACGCTGGGGCCATACTGGTCGGCCTACCGCCAGGCCGGCGGCGGCGCCGCGCTCCGGCTCACGGGCGCGCACGGGCCGGACGCACGGCTGATGGAGGGCGATTCGCTGATGGTCGACGTGACGACGCCGGCGGCCGAGTCGTATCTCGCCGTCGATTACTACTCGCTCGACGGCAGCGTCACGCACCTGCTGCCGAACATGCGGGCACGCGACAACCGGGCGCCGCCCAACTACACGGCGACCGTCGGCAGCCTCGGCGAATGGGGCATCGGCCGGCCGTTCGGCGCGGAAATGGTGGTGTTGATGACGACGCCCACGCCCTTGTTCGGTGGCCTGCGGCCCGTGTCCGAGCCGGCGTCTGGCTACCTGGCGGACGTGGGCAAGCGCCTGGACCAGATCCGCGCCAGCGGCGGCACGGGCAGGATCGCCGTCGAGTTCCTGCAGATCCACACGAGTGCACGCAGGCGCTGAACACGCAGTAACGCCAACAAACCGCATGCGTCACGCGTGGGCACGTTCGTATGTGAGGCCACCGGCCTCACATACCCCACCCTACGATAGGTTATTCGTCGTCACTTGAGGCTGCGCGCGACCCGGAACCCGTTCTGCGAATGGCGCACGCTCGCGTCGTATTTGAAGCGCGTGGACGCGACCATGTACGGCGCCCCTTCGCGCCACGACCCGCCGCGGATGACTCTGACCCGGCAATCCCCTTCGTCCCATGTACGGCCGTCCTCGGGCGCGCCCTTGTAGTTGTTGTGCCAGCAGTCGGCCACCCATTCCCACACGCTGCCGCTGGTGTCGTACACGCCGTAGGGATTCGCGCCAAAGCTGCCGACGTTGGCCGGCGCTTCTTCCGCCCACGGTTTGCCGCATTCCTTGCAGTTGGCCTTGGCTTGCGCCATCTGTTCGCCCCACCAGTAACGTGTGGCGGTGCCGCCACGCGCCGCGCGTTCCCACTCGGCCTCGGTGGGCAGGCGATACGGCTTGCCGCTGGCGGAGGTGAGCCATTTGACGTACTGCTGGGCATCGTCCCAGCTGACGTCGCGCATCGGCGCGCTGGGGCTGGTGTTCTGCCGCTGGGCGATCTTCTGGCAGCCGCCCGCGGCCGCGCACGCGTCCCATTCCTGCACCGAAACTTCGTAGCGGCCGATCGCGAACGGCGCGGCGATCGTGACCTGGTGCGCCGGCTTCTCGCTGGGGTCGCTCGTGTTGCTACCCATCGTGAACGTGCCTGCGGGGATGGTCACGAGCGTCGGGCAGGCCGGGCAATCCTTGATGTCGGTGCCGGCCGCGACAGCCCTGGTGGATGCGGGCGCGGGTGGCGGTGCGGGCGTTTTCTCGGGCACCTTCTCTGGCGCTTTTTCGGGCGGCTTCGGCGCGGCCTCGCGCACCGCGGCCGGGGCCTCCTTCGGCTTCGGCGGCGGCTCCTTCGGTTTCGATGATGGTGCCGCGGCCGGGGCCGCTCCTTGCGGCTGCGCCGCGCGCAGGCGGGCGATGCGCGCCTGCGCCAGCGGCGCGAACCGGCCTTTCGGATACGCTTTCAGGTAGGCCTCGTAATCGCCGACCTGGTTGCTGTCCTTGATCGATTCCCAGAACGCCAGCTCGAACTGCTCGGCGCTGTTCTTGGGGACGACACCGACGAGGTGGATGCGGGGCGCATCGTCCTGGGCGACGGCGTTGCCCGCGCAGGCCGCTGCGGCCAATACGCACATCCAATGCTTTTGCCACATGAGCGCTCTCCATCCGGCTGCGTTCGACAGAAGTGCCTTGCGATCTAGCTCAGAGTGTGCCAGATTTAGAACTATTGATGCGCACCTCAGCCGGCCCTAACCAGGAGCTATCGATCATGCGCTTTCCTTTGGTTTTTTCTGTACTGTTGGCAGCCAGCCTGCATACCGGCACGACCGTCGCCGGCCCCACGCCCGCTCCCGAAAATGCCCAGGTGTACTTCGTCTGGCCGCACGACGGCACGGTCATCAACGGCGGCAAGTTCTGGGTGCGGATGGGCCTGCGCAACATGGGCGTCGCGCCCAAGGGCACCGACGTGAAAAACACGGGCCACCACCACCTGCTGATCGACACCGACCCGCCACCGATGTCGGAACCGATCCCGAACGACCGCAACCACCTGCATTTCGGCGCCGGCGAAACCGAGGCGCGTGTCGAGCTGCCGCCGGGCAAGCATACGTTGCAATTGCTGCTGGGCGACAAGGACCACATACCGTTCGACCCGCCCGTCATGTCGAAGAAGATCACCATTACGGTGAAATAGCCGGCGTCCGGCACACAGAGGGAGACCATCATGCGCAACCTGTTTCCCGCCGCCGTCGCCCTGGCGGCCCTGCTCGTCGGCGGACCGGCCGCCTCGACCGATGCCCCGGCGAATGCCTACTGCTACATCGGCTGGCCGTCGGACGGCGCCGTGCTCCCCGCGGGCAAGCCGTTCCGCGTGTGGTTCGGGCTGCGCAACATGGGGGTCGCGCCGAAAGGCGTCGCCGTCAAGAACACGGGCCACCACCACCTGCTGATCGATGCGGACCTGCCGCCGGCCGGCCAGGAAATCCCCTCGGACCGCAACCACCTGCACTTCGGTGCGGGCGAGACCGAGACGATGCTGGAGCTACCGCCCGGCAAGCACACGCTGCAACTCGTGATGGGTGACGACAAGCACATTGTCCACTCGCCACCGGTGATATCGCGCAAGATCACGATCACCGTCAAGTGACGCCCGCCCGGGCCCGGGAGCAACACCGCCATGGAACCGAACGCCGCATTCTCTGCTTCGAACGGTCCCGTCCGGGCTTATCTAGAATGGATGGGAACGGCATCGAGCAAGCCGGCCGTGTTCCCGCTGCACGAAGAAGCGGTGCTCGGCCGTAACCCGCAGGACGCGCTCGCCTCGGACAAATACGTCTGCATCCCGGAACAGACGATCAGCCGCCGCCACGCCCGCATCCGGCGCCGTGGCGCCAGTTATTTCGTCGAGGACCTGCACTCGAGCAACGGCACCTTCGTGTCCGGCGAGCGACTGACGCCCGGCAACTGGCACGTGCTGACCGAAGGCGACGAACTCGGCCTCGCCTCGGCGCGCCTCGTGTTCCACTCGCTGCTCGTGCCCGAGCGCGGCGCGGCCCAGGCCGTGATCACGCGCTCGGTCGACGCCACCCAGTTCGCGCCCGTGGTCGATACGCGCAATGCCGACCGCGACGAACTCGAGAACACGATCCACCGCCTGCATGCAATGGCCCAGGTCGGCATCGCGCTGGGCGCCGTGACCGACCAGGACACGCTAACCGACAAGCTGATGAATTTCATCTTCGACCTGTTCCCCGCGGCCGAGCGCGCCTTCATCATGCTGCGCACCGGCGACCGCGATCCGCCGCAACCGGTCGCCGCGCGCCGCCGCGGCGGCATCGTCGAAGACCCGGCGCAAATCCGCATTTCTCGCACCATCGTCGACGAAGTACTGGGCCGCAAGCGCGCCATCCTGTCCGTCGACACGCTTGCCGACCGCCACTTCGGCGCGCACGAGTCGATCGTCGCGCAGGCGATCCTGAGCGTCATGTGCGTGCCCCTGATCCTCGGCGACGACGTGCTCGGCCTGATCCAGGTCGACACGTCGTCCGACCGCAACGCGTTCCAGGAAGCGGACCTCGAAATCCTCAGCGGCGTGTGCGCGGAAACGGCCGTCGCACTGAAGAATTTCCAGCTGTACTCGGACATCAAGGGCCTGCTCGACGGCTTCGTGTGCGCATCCGTGCAGGCCATCGAGGAACGCGATCCGGTCACGGCCGGGCACTCGTTCCGCGTGGCCGGCTATGCCGAGCACCTGGCGACTGCAATCGAGCACGCCGACGACCCCGACCTGCGCCGTGCCGCATTTTCTCCGGCCCAGCTGCGCGAGATCCGCTATGCCGCGCTGCTGCACGACTTCGGCAAGGTCGGCGTGCGCGAACACGTGCTGCGCAAGGAAAAGAAATTGCACCACGCGGACATGCGCCTGCTGGAACAGCGTTTTCGTTACGCCCGCGCCTGCCTTGAACGGCAGCTGTGGCGCAGCCTGACGGAGCGCCAGCTGAGCGGAGAATTGGGCGCGGACGATCTGCGCCGCGAGCGCGACCGCGTCGAGGCGCTGCTGGCGGAAGAGGGCGCGCGCCTCGACGCCTTCCTCGACACCATCGTACGCGCCAACGAACCGTCGGTCTCGCACGCAGCGCCGCCGACCGGGCTCGGCGTGATCCGCGACCACGTGTGCACCGGCACCGACGACCCCGCGTTCCGCCTCCTCGGCGACGAGGAATACGCGGCGCTCAGCATCGGCAAGGGGTGCCTGACGCCGGACGAGCGGCGCCAGATCGAAGCCCACGTGGCCGATTCGTATTCCTTCCTGATCCTGATCCCGTGGACGCGCGAACTGGCCGGCGTGCCCGCGATCGCCCACGGCCACCACGAAAAGCTGGACGGCTCCGGCTATCCGATGGGCCTGCGCGGCGATGAGATCAGCCTGCAGACCCGCATCCTGACCATCAGCGACATCTACGATGCCCTGACGGCGCGCGACCGCCCGTACAAACAGGCGATCCCGGCCGAACTTGCGCTCGACCTGATCGCCGAGGAATGCCGCGCCGGCCACGTGGACGGGCGCCTGTTCGACGTGTTCGTCGCATCGAAGGCATGGCAGGCGCGGCCCGGCACCTGAGACAAAGGCACGAGGTGACCCATGAGCATTCGACCCCGCGGGAACAGGACGCATCCGCTGCTGGCCACCGTCGTGCTGCTCGGTGGCCTGAGTGGGTGCGCCGACGTCAGCATGAAACCCTACCAGCGTCCGGACAGCCCGGCCAAGACGGGCTGGGGCGCCACGACGGCGCCACCGACCGCGCCCGGCGTGCTGATCCAGCAGGACTGGTGGAAGGAATTCCGCGACCCCGAACTGGACGGGCTGGTGGCGCGCGCCCTGCAAGACAATGCCGACCTGCGGATCCTGGCGGCACGCACGAAGGTCGCCGGCGCGCAGATCGACGAGGCGCGGGCCGGCGCGCTGCCGACACTGGACGCTGGCGCCGGCGCCAGCTTCGAGAAGACCACCGGACAAAAGTTCACCAAGCAATTCAATCTCGGTACGCAGGTCAACTGGGACATCGACATCTGGGGCCAGGTGGCGAAAGGCGCCGAGGCGCAGACCGCCGAATTCCGCGCCTCCGAGGCCGACTGGCGCGCCGGCTACCTGACGCTCGCATCGGACGTCGCGACGACCTATTTCCAGATCCTGCAATTCGACGAGCAGATCGACCGCCAGCAAAAAACCCTGGCCAAGAACAAGCAGATCCTCACCACGTACGAGGCGATGCAGAAGCAGGGCCTGCTGCCGGAAACGCGCGTGATCCAGCAGCGCGCGGAGATCAATCGCCTGAGCAATGACCTGATCGAACTGGGGCGTTTGCGCGCCCTGTCCGGCAATGCGCTCGCGACCCTGCTCGGCGTACCGGCCGGGAATTTTCAATTGCCGAAAGGCGCGCTGCAAGACCGCGTGCAATTGCCCACCGTACCCGAGGGTCTGCCCTCCGATCTGCTCAAGCGCCGCCCCGACATCGTGGCGGCCGAATACCGCGTGCTCGAATCCTACGATCTGGTGGGCCAGGCCAAGCTCGCGCAACTGCCGTCGATCAGCCTGACGGGGAGAGGCGGCACGTCCAGTTTCGCGCTCGGCTCGCTGCTCAAGTCCTTCACGTTTGGCCTGCTCCCGAGCATCAACTTTCCGATCTTCGACCCGGCCGTCAAGGCACGCATCAAGACCAGCCAGGCCAACAACGTCGTGGCCGAGCAGCAGTACCGCAAAGTCGTGATGGATGCGTTCAAGGAAGTCGAGGACGCGCTCGTCAACCTCGACGCGCACCGGCGCCAGCGCGTCGAGCTGCAGGAACAGGCGCAGCGCCTGGGCGTCGTCGCCGCGGCGGTGGAAGCGCAGCTGAAGGAGGGTGTGATATCGCAGCTGGAAGTGTTCGAGGCCGAGCGCTCGCTGCTGGCGGCGCAGCTGGCGCTGCTCGCCAACCACCAGCAGATCCTGGCCGACACCGTCACGTTGTACAAGGCTTTGGGCGGCGGCTGGCCACCGGTGGAGGTCAAAAATGTGGCAAGCAATGCGGCCGCGCGCAACTGAAAGACGGGCGCCATGGTGCCCGACGTGACGATGGCGTCGAGCCGCCCCGCGACGGGAACCGGCGTGCGGATCGTGCTCGAGCCGATGTCCCATCCGGAGCTGGCGCCGATCCAGATCCACGACAACCTGTTCGCCATCGGGCGCGCGGAGGCGCCGTTCGACGTCTATCCGCCCGAGCTGGCCGCCGAGCTGTCGCGCCGTCACGCCCGCCTGTTCTGCGAGCACGACGCCGTCTATATTGCCGATCTCGGCAGCACCAACGGCACGCGCGTCAACGGCGCCCCCGTCAAGACGGCGATCGTCGCGCTGCACGACGGCGACGAGATCGGCCTCGGCAAGGTGCTGCGCTACCGTGTCCACCTGCAACACGGCCCGGCACCGCCGCCGCGCGCGCGCCTGGCCAGCCTGGCCTTGACGCCGAAGCAGGAAGGCACGGCATTGCAGACGATCGTCGTCACGGAATTCCCTTTCCTGATCAGCAAGAGCGAGGACACGTTCGCGCGCTACCGCGACAGCGAACCGGCACAGGTGAACTACCTGTCGCGCCGCCACGCGCACCTGTTCCTGAAGGGGGGAGAACCGTACGTCGAAGACCTGGGCAGCACCAATGGCACGTTCGTCAACGGCAAGCGCCTCGACGAGCAGGCCGTCCCGCTGCACGAGAGCGACACGCTCGCGTTCGGCGGTCGCCATTTCGTCTACCTCGTCGGCATGCAATGGGAAGCGCCGCTGTCCGACACGTCGCCCACGCGCATCGGCGTGACGCAAGTCCCGCCCGGCGCCGACGTCGACCGCACGACCTTCGTCGCGGCCGCCGACTCGTTCCTGGACATTTTCTGCGTCGAGCCCCCGCCCGCACCGGAACCGGCGCAGGCGGACGTGCCTGTCGCGGCGGAGCCAGAGCGTCAAAAGAGTGGGCTGGAGCGGCTTGCGGCCCGGGCCGCGCACACACTCGGCCTCAAGACCGTCCCGGACGCGCGCCACCTGCGCTGGGGCGGCGCGGCGCTGCTCGTCGTCGCGCTGTTGCTGGGACTGCTGGGGTGGCTGCTGCCAGGCGGCAGCCCCGAAAGCCGCACCGAAGACCTGCTGGCCAGCGGCGACTACGCGCGGGCGGCGGCCGTCGCTTCGGCCGGACTCGCCGACGACCCGGACAACGCCCACCTGCGCGCCCTCGACACGGAAGCGCAGCTGAAAGCCGGATTGCCGCTGTGGATGACGGCCATTGACCAGGGTCAGTACCCGCGCGCCGCGGCCCAGGTGGCCGCCATGCGCCGCCAGGGCCGCGCCAATCCCGACTTGCTGCCGCTGTTGGACGAACTCGACTGGATCGTGCGCCTGCGCGCCTACGCGGCCGCGCGCGGCGGTGCGCAGGCGCCCGTGCGCGACGCGGCGGACGCGGCCCGGATCCACCAGTTCCAGAAGCAGTGGGAAGACCAGGGCGATGCATTCCAGCGCGCCTTCGTGATCATGTCCGCCCACGTGCCGGCGTACCGCGACGCCTACGCCGCCGCGCTGAGCGATATCCGCAAGCTCGCATTGCAGGAGGCCAGCCATGAAGCTGCCAGCCCTGAACCTCAATCTACCGTCCCTGAAACCGAAACCCATGACGCCGCTGAGCGAGGCGCTCGAGGACCATAGCGCCGAGGGCATCGGCATCCTGACCGCCGTACCATGGCGCTTTACGCAAGCCCTCGTGTACGCGATGGTGGCACTGGTCTGCACGGCCGTCGTCTGGTCGTTCTTCGGCCACGCCGACGTGCTGGTGACGTCCGGCGGCGCACTCGTGCCCGCGTCGGACGTGCGCCGGCTGTACGCCCCCATCGACGGCGAGCTGAGCAACATCTACATCGCCGAGGGCCAGCCTGTGAACAAGGGAGATGTTGTCGCCCGCCTGTACGCCCGCGGCGCCATCGAGGCGGCGAAGAACGCCCTGGAGGCGCGATTGAAACTGGAAGACGCGGAACGCGACTGGAAAGAGTTCCCCGAAAAGAAAGCCTTGATGGAACACCGCGTGGCGGCGCTGCGGGAAGCTGTGGAGGTCGAGGAACGCCAGCACCGGCAACGCCTGGCGGAGGGGACCAGCAAGCTGACGCAGAGCCAGTCGGCCCAGCAACAGGAAGCGCGCACCAACCTGGATGAAGCGCGCCGCGCGCGCGATGCCGCGAAGGACGAGGCCGACAAGTATGCGCGGCTGTTCGCCACGCCCGGCGGCGGCGGCGTGTCGCAGCTGCAGGTCGAAAGCAAGAAGAACGCGCTGCTGGCGGCCGAGAACGCCGTGCGCGTGGCGCAATCGCGCATCACCGAACTGGGCGCGCGCCAAAGCGTGGAAGCGACGCAGGCGCGCTCGGAACTGGAGACGAGCGGCCAGGAATTGTCCAAGTTACGCCTGCAACTGGAAGCGGCGGAACGCGAGATGGACAATGCGGAAGACAAGATGCGGCTACAGGTGCAGACCGCGCGCCTCGTGGCCGACGCCGCCGCCCGCATCAAGTTCGAGAACATCGACAAGGAGAATTTTCTGCTGATCGTCGCGCCTGTCGATGGCGTGATCACCGACGTTACGTCGACGCAGCCTGGGGACAAGATTCAGGCCAATACGCCGCTCGGGGGCATCGCGCCGAAGAATGCGAAGCCGATCATGAAGATCGAAATCGCCGAGCATGATCGAGGGTTTCTGCGGGAAGGGTTGCCGGTGCAGCTGAAGTTCAATGCGTTTCCGTATCAGCGGTATGGGCTGATTCGTGGGACGCTGCAATTCATTTCGCCAGCCACGAAACCGTCGGCGCAGACCAAGCAGCCGGTGTATGAAGGGCGCGTGACGCTGGAACAGGACCATTACAAGATCGGGGAAACCGTGTATCCGCTGCGGTATGGGATGACGGCGGTGGCGGAAATCGTGGTGCGCGAGCGCAGGCTGATTGATTTGGCGCTGGATCCGTTCCGCAACATCGGCGGGTAGGGTGGGCACCACTGTGCCCACGCGAACGTCGACGTGACGCGAACGTTACCGATTCCAAGGCGCGGATCAATCGTGGACGCTGCGGCGCCCCACGAGCACGTGCGCGACGAACAGCACGGCGACGACGAAGCCCACGCTCCAGTGCAGCAGGGACCACAGCGGCCGGTCGCTTTCGCCGGCGACGTAGTACAGGCCGTAGCCGGTCAGGGTCAGAAAGGACAGGGTCGCGATCATCGCCCAGCCCGTAAGCGTGTTCCGGCCGGCCCGCAGCGCCCGGCGCACGTGCATGTGCAACAGGCTGCCGACGAAGAACAGAGAAGCCATCGCCGCCGCGCCGTGCAGTTTCATGGCCCACGGTTCCAGCGGGTTCACGGACTCGCCGAACTCGGTCACGGGACGCAGAAAATAATGCAGTACCAGCCAGGCCGCACCCGACAGCAGCAGCAGGACGCCCGTCGCATAAACGCTGCGGCGATGCCAGCGTTCGAGCTTGAAGGACAGTAGGCGGCCGGTGGTGGGGCTGGGCATGTGGGTCATGGATCTCGAATCAGGAAAGCGGTGGCGCCGAACGCGGCCAGTGCCGGATGGGTGCAATCCGCGGTTGCCAGCACGACCTTGGTCAACGCGTCCGCCACGGCGCAGCGCTGCGCCTGCACGGAAACACTGGTGGAAGACACCAGCGGTCGACCGTCGCGCGCGTCGAGCAGGGCGCTGACGACGGCACCTTCATGCCGGCGCGCCGAAAAATAGCTGCCCGACGTCGCCAGGGCTGCGTCGCACAGCATTATATGACGCGCGGCCTGGCCGGGTGCCCCCGGCGCGCGGATCGCGACCGGCACCTGCATCGTGCCGAAGGCGCGCAAGTCGCCGCCGGCATTCACGCAGCCGCCCGTCGCGCCCGCCTGTTCGAGGATCGCGACGGCGGCGTCGACGATATACCCCTTGGCGATGCCGCCCAGGTCGATCCATCCCTCGGCACGTTTGATGACGCGTGCATCGTCCTCGAGCGCGAACACGGCGGCCGACGTGCGCGTGGCCGGGTATGCCGGGTCCGGCGCAGGCAACGGCAGGATGCGGCGGTCGACGAGCCAGGGCGCACAGGCGATGTCGAACGCGCCGCCGGACAGGTCCGCGATCTCGAGCGCCAGCCGCAGCACGTCCCACGTCGCCACATCCACGCGGACCACCTCGCCCGGCAACGCGCGGTTGATGCGCGCGACGTCGCTGGCGCCGTCGTGGAAGCTCATCCGGCCATGCAGGCGCGCGACCTCGGCGAAGGCGCGGGTGACAGCGTCCTGGCCGGCAGTGTCCTCTACGGTGATGTCAACGAGGGTACCGAGCCAGGGCTGCGCGCGGCGGATCATCTGACCAGCGCCACCTGGGCGACGGCGGCGATGCGGCGCACGCCATCCGTCACGTGCGTGCACGACAGCGTGGCGCCGCTGATATTGTTGATGCCGGCGCCGATGCGCAGGTCGCCGCTTTTGGCGCTCTTGCCCATGAACTGCCTGCGCCATGCGGGCAGCCGGATCTCGCCGCCGTGGCTTTCGCGGTAGGCCAGGATCTCGACCTGGCGCACGCTGGCGTCCGGGTTGAGGCCGACGGCATACGAGATCAGCTCGAACTTGCCGATCACGTCATCGAGCACCATGTAGCCGAGCAGCGCATCGCCCTTGTAGGCACCGACGACGCGCCACTGGCTAGAGCGCGTCGGCACCCCCGCGAGCTGCTCGACCTGGCGCATCTGCGCCAGATCCAGGGTCAGAGGCTGGGCGCGGAACGCGTCGGCTTCCGGGAACATCAGCTTCTGCGCCTGCTCCGGGCTCAGATATTGCGTCGCGAAGACGGGCGCGGTGACGGCGCAGGCGCCCAGCACGATCAACGGAACATAGCGCATGGTGATACTCCCGATTACGGATCAATGACGGATCAATAGGCGAAGCCGACGCCCAGGTTCACCCGGTCGCGCGTCTTGTCTTCGCGGAATTTCTGATAATCGGCCTTGAGCACGACGCCCTGTCCGACCATCAGGTTGGCGCCGACGGTGGCGACGCGCTCGTACGGCGTGGCCGGCACGCCCAAGCCCGCCGGCACTTGCGCATACGAACGGGCCGTATTGAAACTCTCGAAGCGGGCGAACGGGCTGAGCGTGTAGTCGCCGTCCTGCCAGAGTTTATACGCCGATTGCAGGTACCAGCCCGCGAAGCTGCTGGGGACGGGCGCCGGGTTGCCGACGAAGGTGGCGTTCAGGGCCTCGGTATTCGAGATGCGGCCAACCGCCCACAATGCCGACAGATCCCAAGCGCCCGGCGTATAGCGGGTGTGCAGTTCGGCGACCGTCACGCGCGCGTCGTTGCCGGCGAAGTCCGGGGTCGCATGGCCCGCCTTGCCCGTAAACACGGAACCGCCGACGAGCAGGCCCGGGTAGCCGCGCCAGTTGAGCGCGCCGTGCAGCGACAGGTTACGCGACTTGGCCAGCTGCCCTTCCTGGTGGATGGCACCAAGCGGCGATTCGCGGCCTTCGTCCGATGCCGGGTCCCACTTGGTGAGATCGAAGCCCGTGGTCAGGCCGGTATCCCAGGTAAAACCGTCGCCGAATTCGCCGGACAGGCCGACACCCGCTTCGCGCCAGGTCGTCGGGATGATGGCCGTCTCGACGAAATTGCGCTCGACGCCATAGTAGGCGGTCGGCTCGTGATTCTGGTTCAGGAGGCCCATCGGCATCAGGAACAGGCCCGCCTTGCCGCGCAGGCCGCCGTTGAACTCGCGCTCGACGTACATCTGCTCGATGGCCGACTCGCCGCTGTCCGACGCCGACGCAATCGCATGCTCCCACTCGAATTCCGCGACCACCTTCGTCTTCTCGTCGAAACGGTGCTGGATGCCGATGACGGCGCGGCGCAGGTCCGTCTGCGCGCCGCTGGCATTGCGTACGGGGTGGTTGTAGTTCACTTCGCCGTAGCCGGAGAAGACGGTGTCGGATGCCGATGCGGCAACCACCGCGGGCGCGGGCGCGGGTGGGGGCGCGGACATGGCCGGCTGGGCGGCCCGGACAGGTGCCGGTGCCGCCGGCGCGGCGGCGGCCTGGGCGCGCTGCGCAGCGAGTTCGGCCTTCACTTTTTCCAGTTCGGCCGCGAGCTGCTCGACACGTTTCGCCAGGTCGGTTTCCTGGGCCATGGACGCCACCGGGGCGGCGAGGAAGGCGGCGGCCAATGCCGCGCTGATGATGCGTTGTTTCATGAAAGTCCTAGAGAGAGGTCAGGGTCGGTAACCGTCGGTGAGCGTGCCCAGGAACTGGACCAGGTCGGCGATTTCCGTTTCGTTCAATGCCGGCGCCATGCCCGGCTGGCGGTTATAGGGCGCCTCCGCCGTGTTCACGTTCTGGCGCATGGCCGGCGGCAAGTCGTTGAACTTGTCCACGGTGCCGTCGGCATTCAGCGGATACCAGCGTTCCGGGTTCGTGTCGCGCGTGACGTAGAAGCGGACGACGTCGGTCAGGCTGGCAAACGCGCCGTTGTGGAAAAAGGCCTTGCGCGTCGCGACGTTGCGCAACGTCGGCACCTTGAACGCGCCGCACAGGTCCGCGCGTGCCGCGAGGTCCGTGCGGTCGGGGCCGCATAGTCCCAGGTCGAAATACGTGGGATCCTGCGTGGCCGGGATGCGCGCATTGCGCGGCACGCCCAGGTTGTCGTAGCTGAAATCGGTGAACAGGGGCGCGCTGCCGTCCGCACCGCGCGCACTTGGGTGACAAGCCGCGCAATTCCCCTTGGCCGGATCGTTGAACAGCGCCAGGCCGCGCAGCTCCGCATCCGACAGTTTGGCCTTACCTGCCAGGAACAAGTCGTATTTCGAATCGAACGGGTGGAAACGCGGATCCTCGTTCTCGAACTGCTGCAAAGCGAACTGGGCGCGGCTGAGGGCCTGGTCGGCGTTGTCGAAGATGTTGTCTCCGAACGTCGCGCGGAATTGCGCCGCATATGGTGCGTTCTTCAGGCGGGCAACGACGTCCGCCTTGTCGAGGTTGGCCATCTCGTGCGGTGCCAGGAAGGGACGTTCGGCCTGTTCCGCAAGCGTGCGCGCGCGGCCGTCGCGGTCGAAACCGCCGACGGGCGTACCGTCCGCCTCGAAGTGGAACGCCGGCGTTTGCTGCATGTAGCGCAGCGACGGCGACGCGCGGAAACCCGGCACGTCCCCGTTCGCCCCGCCAAGCTGCACGGCCAGGTCATTGGTGGGGCCGTGCGCGTGATCGGGGCTGTGGCACGTGGCGCATGACTGGCGGCCGGAAGCCGACAGGGAAACGTCGTTGTAGATCTGTTCGCCCAGGGCTGCGCTGGGGGTGAACGATGTCACGGCCGCGGCCGTCGACGGGGCGCTGTCACTTCCCCCTCCACAAGCCGTGAGGGCGCCCGACAGGACGATGGCCAGGAACAGGGAGGAACGACGGGACGACGAGGCGGGCATACGCAAACGTTAATGCAAATCTTAATGAGAATTATTCTAATTTGAACGTAAATATCAGGCAACGAATAGATGGTGCAGCGCGGCAGTTGTGTATCCAATTGGCAACCATGAGGCAGCGGAAGCGCATCGTCGGACCCGCAGGTCGTTTTTAAGGCTGTACGACCGTCCGCTGCCGAGCCATATCGTGTCCAGGAAATGGACAGCCAGCGTTCAGGCGCTCTTGCGTGCGGGACGCACTTGATAGCGCTTGCCCTTTACCGTGTCGAAACTGAGGACATAGCCTATCGTGCTACGCTGGCTGCGCGATCTCACGCCGTCCACCTCAATCGGCACGGCAGTGCGGATGACGCACGAGCCGCCATTGCGCGACAGGATGCGCGCCGCTTTCAGCGTTCCTTTTTTCCATTCGATGTCGACCACGAAATTGCCCCTCGCGACCATGCCGCGCACCACGCCGTCGTGCCACGCGTCCGGCAGCGCCGGCAGCAGGTGCAGTTCGTTGTTCTGGCTTTGCAACAGCATTTCGATGACGCCGGCTGTTCCCGCGAAGTTGCCGTCGATCTGGAACGGCGGATGGGCGTCGAACAGGTTCGCGTAAGCACCTCCGTGCTTGTCTCCGGGGTTGGTCAGGCGTAGCTGATTACGGAACAGGGTATGGGCATGGTTGCCGTCCAACAAGCGAGCCCACATGTTCACTTTCCAGGCCAGGGCCCAGCCGGTGCCGTCGTCGCCGCGCAGTTCCAGGGTGCGGCGCGCGGCCGCCGCCAGTTCCGGCGTCTTCAGAGGCGAGATCTCATGCGCCGGGTGCAGAGCGTAGAGGTGGGAGACGTGACGGTGGTGAGGCTCGACTTCATCGAAGTCCTTGTACCATTCCTGGAGTTGGCCCTTGGCGCCGATCTGGAATGGGAACAATTTGTTTGAGGCGACTTTTATCTGATCGCGGAACTCGCCATCGATCTCGAGTACCTGACCGGCTTTCTCGACGTTCTCGAACAGATCGCGGGCGATCGCCATGTCCATGGTGGAGGCGACGCTGACCACGTCGGTCTTGCCGTCGCCGTACCGGAAAGCATTCTCGGGTGAGGTCGATGGCGAGGTGACCAGCCTGCCTTCGGCATCGGGGACCAGCCAGGCCAGCATGAAGCGCGCGGCATCCTTCATGATCGGATAGACCTCACGCAGATACGCGCGGTCCCCCGTGAACTGGTAATGATCCCACAGGTGACGCGCAAGCCATGCGCTGGCCATGGACCAGTTTGCCCAGCGCGGATTGCCCTTGCCGAAATCGCCCACCGGGCTGCTGTGCGCCCAGATGTCTGAATTGTGATGTACGACCCAGCCGGGGGCGTGGTAGTAGGACCTGGCTGTCTCCTCGCCCGTGACGGCCAGGTTGCGGATGAGGTCGTTCAAGGGTGAAAACAATTCGCTCAGGTTGGCGCTTTCCACCGGCCAGTAGTTCATCTGGACATTGATGTTGGTGGTGTAGTTGCTGCTCCAGGGGGCACGCATGAGGTTGTTCCAAATGCCCTGGAGGTTGGCGGGCGCGTCGGGAGTGCGCGACGATGAAATCAGCAGATAGCGGCCGAACTGCGCGTATAACGCTTCCAGCCCCGAGTCGGCCTGTCCCGCCGTGAACTCGGCCAGGCGGCGATCCGTGGGGATACCGCTGCGGTCGGGCTCGGAGGGATTGATGGCGAATGACATGCGGTCGAAGAGCTTGTGGAAGTCGGCCAGATGGTCGGCACGCAGTTGCTCATGGCTGCGCAGGGCCGCGCGCTGCAAATGCGCTTGCGCCAGCGCGTGCTGGTCCTTGCCCGCGCTGTCCGGACACTTGTCAAAGCCGTTGAAGCTCGTCGCGGCCGATAGCAGCAGGACCACCTCCGTGGCGCCGCGGATCGCAAGCTTGCCGCCGGCGGCGTCGACGGTACCTTCCTTGACGAGCGGCTTGACCATCAACTCGAAGCGCATGCCCTTGCATCCGCTGGGGTCGTCCCATACGATGGGCTCTTTGTTGTAGCGCACATATTCCGGGTCGACCTGTGCCGGCGCCTTGCCTTTCAAGATCAGGACGCCGTTGGCGTCGGTGCTTTCGCCGCGCAACTCGCTCCTGCTTGTCACGTCGAGGTTCAGCGCGCGCGGCTTGTCGGTGGATAGGCGCACGACGATCACCTGGTCCGGCGCGGACGCGAACACTTCACGGCGATACCTCACGCCGTTCACCGCAAAGGAGGTGGAGGCAATGCCGTCGCGAATGTTCAGGTCGCGGCGGTAATTGGTCGGATTTCCTTGTAAATCCTGCCGAATGAATAAATCGCCCAGCGGCAGGTAGCTCTGCGAGTACGGTCCCTGGATCTTCCTGACCAACCTGGCGGCTTCTTCGTAGTTCTCGTCGGCGAGCGCCCTCCGGGTGTCGATGAGAGCGTTGTAGGCAGTCGGATTCAGGTCCGTGCCGACCGGGCCGCCACTCCACAGCGTGGCCTCGTTCAACTGCAGCAGTTCCTCGCCTGGACGGCCGAATACCATGGCGCCCAGGCGCCCGTTTCCGATCGGGAGCGCTTCCGTCCAGACCGCCGCCGGTTTGTCGTAGTGAAGGGTCAGGGCTTCGTGGACATCGTTTTTGGCGTTGGCACCTGTCGTCATGCAGGTGATGGCCAGGGTCACGGCCGCATGGGCCCCGACCGAGAAGAGGCGGTGAAGAGGTAAGATCATTGTGTCATCCTTGATGAGGCCTGCCGGTCGCTTGGTTATCGATATCAATCTGGAGCCGTACGCGCCGCTCCGGACTGGGAAAGTCGTGAACCGTTGGTACAAAATTCGCCAAATATTGTATTTTATAGATAAAATTACATACGGAGATAGAGTTCAGGTAAGCTGCCGAGACTAGGATGGTGATCGATAACATGGCTCTACGTAGTGTGGAGTACGTCGTCCACGCAAGCGACGAGCAGACTCGCTTTGCGATACCGTCCATGGTACTTAATAATTAATAAACAACCGAGACAAATGTATAGCCGCAGAAAACTACTTATGCAGTTCGTCGGGGCGGTGCCAGCACTGACGGTGACCAGGTACGCGAGCGCCGCCGAGAAACTGCTGCACGGTGGGTCAGGGACTGTGCCGGTGCAGAACGTACGCAAAACCGGGACGGGCCTGGAGTGCACGACCGCCAATGCCCGTTTGAGAATAAGCTTCGTCACCGATCACATCGTCCGTGTAACGGCGACTCCGAATCAGCAATGGTCCGATCGCGCAAGCCTGATGCGCGCCGCCCCTGGCGGTCGCCCGTCCGTCATCGAGATCGGCGGTGATGACGAGGTATGCACATTGCGCTCCTCCAGGATGCTGGTAAAACTGGACCTCGGCAGTGGTGCGCTCTCGTTCTGCAAAGCGGATGGCACATTGCTCCTGCGAGAGAACACTGCGTCACCGCGCACATTCGAACGGGTCGAAGTCTTCAAGTCCATGCCCGACCCCGCCACGGTCACCAGAATTAAAACCGTCGACGGTGAGCGGCAGGTCGCGGGCGCCTATGTGCAGACGAAAGACAGGGACGCCTGGAAGGCCGCAGCGCGTTTCGGTTTACACGGCGACGAGGCGTTATATGGCCTGGGCTTCGATGAAACCGACGACCTGAATTTGCGCGGGAAACGAAAGAGGCTGTACCAACATAATCTGCGTATCGTCGTGCCGTTCATGACCTCGACGCGCGGCTATGGCCTGCTGTTCGATTCGTACAGTGCGTTCACGTTCGCCGACGGCGCGGACGGCATGTCGCTTACCAGCGATGTCGTAGACGATCTTGATTACTACGTGATCGTCGGAGAAAAAGCCGACGACGCCATTGCGGGCTACCGCGAACTGACGGGGCCCGCCAGATTGCTGCCCAAGTGGGCCTTCGGCTACGTGCAATCGAAGGAGCGTTACGTTACCCAGCAGGATCTGGTCGAGACAGCCGAGCAGTTCCGTCGCCGCAAGATTCCGCTTGATACCATCGTCCAGGATTGGAACTACTGGGCGCCCAAGCATTGGGGCAGCTTCGTTCCGGAGGCAACAAGGTATCCCGACATCGCAGCCATGACGAAGGCCGCGCATGACCTGAACACCCACGTAATGATTTCCATCTGGCCGAACCCGAGTCCGCTTGATCCGCCGGGCAGGGCCCTGAAAGACAATGGCTACACGCTGGCCGGCACCGATTTCGTCGATTTCTTCCAGCGCAAGGCCGGCGACCTCTATTTCGACCACGCATGGCAGTATCTCGGCCGACATGGCATCGATGCCTGGTGGTGCGACTCGACCGAACCCGACGTGGCCGATTGGGTTCAGGACGCCGGGCGTCCTGATAATGCGGACGAACTCAACATCCGTAGCCTGTCCAAGATTATCGATCCCCAATATCTCAACGCCTATGCTTTGGTGGACTCGCAGAGTCTTTACCGGAACTGGCGCAAGGCTTCACCGGCCAAGCGCCTGGTGAACCTTACGCGCTCGGCGTACGCTGGCAGCCAGGCGGCAGGCGCCGTGGTGTGGACTGGCGACATTTCGGCCAGATGGTCGGTCCTTGCCCAGCAGGTCGTAGCGCTCCAGAGCTACAGCGCATCGGGCAACCCGTACATCACGTGCGATATTGGCGCATTCTTCGTCCGGCGTGGCAAGCAATGGTTCTGGAATGGCGATTACGATGCCGGTGTCGAGGATCCGGGCTATCGAGAGCTTTACACGCGCTGGCTGCAGTTCGGTGTATTCTTGCCGATGTTCCGCAGTCACGGTACGGATACGCCACGTGAACCGTGGCACTTCGGCGAGCCCGGGACCCCCTTCTACGATGCGATCATCGAGTCCATTCAGTTACGGTATCGCCTCCTGCCATTCATTTATTCGTTGGCCGGACTGGTCTATCTGAAGGGAGCCTCGTTCATCCGGCCAGTTGCGTTCGGATTCCCGGACGACCCTCGGACGTACGATCTGAAGACGCAGATGCTGTTTGGCGACGGCGTCATGGTCAGCCCCGTGCTCGAACCCATGTATTACGCCGCCAAGTCAGTTCCGCTGCAGGGACCGCATACCCGCGAAGTCTATCTGCCGAAAGGAACCTGGTTCGATTTCTGGACCGGGATATCGCAGGCGGGAGGAAGGACGATCGTGGTCGATGCGCCGCTAGCGCGCATCCCGGTTCATGTCCGCGCCGGCAGCATCATTCCAATTGGCCCAGTCCTGGAATATGTGTCGCAAGTTGCCGGTGCCCCGATCGAGCTGCGGGTCTATCCCGGCGCGAGTGGGGAATTCACGTTTTACGAAGACGCTGGCGACGGATGGGGATACGAGCGTGGCGAATACGCGTTGACGCACATGCGCTGGGATGAGGCAGGCAGGAAACTGACCATTTTTGAGCGCCAGGGTAACTTTCCAGGAATGAAAGAAAAGCGCCAATTCCGCCTCGTGGTCGTCGGGCCTGGCGGCGGTCACGGTGCCGCGTCCTCGCGCGCGAAGCACCGCATGGTTACGTATGACGGCCATGCAATGACGGTTGCTCTTGCAAGGGACTAACCCGGCCGATGCCTTGACCTGGACATCGAAAGCGGCGCCGTATTCGCATCCGGCGCCGCGGTACGGCTCAAGAGTCGTAGCTGAATAGATCAAATTACGTTTGTCAAATCCGCGTCCGTAAAATCAACAGCTTAGGCATGTTGCCGGTCCGTTAATGTTTGTCAAATCTCGCTCTGCAGTAGTTGGGTGCCCTGTTGACGTGCTCCCATATTTGTCAAATGACGGCACGCAACCGCTCAAAACAGCAGTCGGCGACCATCAGTGGCCAGTACATCGCGGAGTGGCTTTGTTGCACAAATCCATCACTGCAGTGGCCAAGCCGGGCTGGGAGTAGACTGCATTTGCTGGTCGAAACCGGTTCAGCGCACGGATGCGAGGTCCCTGTCCATAGCCGCCCCGTCGAAGGGAACGACAATCACCTTGCTGCCGTGGTGGCTGCCGGGGGTCTCTTCCTCCTTGGGGACATCGATCACCGCAAAGGTCAGCGCGACGACATGGCCGTTTTCCAGGACGACGCCGGGTCGCTCGAGCTTGTTCCAGTGATTGACCACGCCGTTCGCATAGCGGATGAAGTCGGCGCCTGGTTCATAGGCCAGCCCCTGGAATTTCCAGCCGCTTATGCCATCGCGCGAAATCAGGTGGTAGGCGCGACGCTGCTCCCAGTTATTGACCAGGACGTGATACCAGCCGCCGCTGAACCAGATCACGGGATCTTCGAGGCTCTGCAGATGGAACTGCGGCAGCCCCGGCAGGCCACGATAAATGCTGTCGCCCGTGACCTTGTAGGGACCAAGCAGGCTTTTTTCGCTGACGAGAATCTGGCCCGACCTCTGGATCATCAGGAAGCCGCCGCCGGGTCTTTCGACGATATTGACGTTGGAACCATGCCATGGCTTCGGAGCCGGCCCCGTCAGATCGCCGCCGCCCGGCCCGGCGTCGCTCAGCGAGTGATATTGGCTCTGATCGACCGCGATTTCACCGGAAAGACGCCATGGGCCATCAATGGAGTCGGATACGAACACCGCGGTGTTGCGCGTTTCGCTGATGATGACGGCGTAGGTGCCGTCGTGCAGTCGTAGCGCAATGACATTGTGCCCGCRCCCGTTTTCATTGTCGGGCCAGAGCAGGCCGCGGTCGAGATAGGGCCCGGTCAGTTTCGTACTGGCGGCCTCGATGGCCTTGGAGTTCCACCATTCTCCATGACCCTTCGCCTGCTCCCAGCGGCTGCCGAACAGGCGGTAACTCCCGTCCGGCGCCTTGAGGATCACACCGTCCCAATAGTTCCATTGGGCGAGCGTCCGGTCTTCCAGGCCATTGTCCGGGTCGCGAGGCCCGACCGTGGCGGCGCCCCAGGCGGAGGCCGACAAGGTACCCGGTACGGGCATGGGCCGGAAATAGCTGATGAAGGGCTTGGGTCCCACCTGCGCGACCGCCCCGACGCTGATCAGAAGGGCGGCGCACAAGACAAGGCCGGTTGGGATAAATGCGCGTTTTACCATGACTTTCTCCATTCAATTCTTCGGGCGTCCCCGGCCGTTAAGGTGGCCGACCTTGCAAGGACAACGCCTCGTGGCGTCGAGAAGCCTTAGCCTGCATCATGGTCGTCCTGATCGATAAACTCAGCGGCACGCTATCAGACAAATGTGCCGGTAACAATTCAGATTTTTCGTTGAAGTGATATAAAAAACCGGTATCGCTGCACTGGACGTCCATGAGCCGGGATATCACGTCACCGTTCCGGCCGTGCCGTGCGCGACCGACATCTGCGCCAGCAACGCGATCCCGTTCTTCTCACAAAGACGAAAAGGGAAGGATGCGCAAGCTGTTCCATGGCTTGGCGCGACCTATCATTCAAAGCCACTGGGAAAGCAGCGGACGATCAAAATCCACGCGTCCGCTAACGGCCTGATGCCCGCGGCGCTGATCCGTGACCGACATAAAAAAAAACCCATGTGGCCAAGTCCGGACACATGGGCTTCATCATCGTTGCGTCGTTACTCAACCGTCACCGACTTCGCCAGATTCCTCGGCTTATCCACATCCGTCCCACGCGCCAGCGCCGTGTGATACGCCAGCAACTGCAACGCCACCACGTGCAGAATCGGCGACAGCAGCCCATAGTGCTCCGGCAAACGGATCACGTGTACACCTTCGCTCGACGTGATTTGCGTATCGACGTCGGCGAACACATACAGTTGACCGCCACGGGCGCGCACTTCCTGCATATTCGACTTCAGCTTTTCCAGCAGGGCGTCGTTCGGAGCGATCGTCACCACCGGCATCTCTTCCGTCACCAGCGCCAGCGGGCCGTGCTTCAGTTCGCCGGCCGGGTAGGCTTCGGCGTGGATGTACGAGATTTCCTTGAGCTTCAGCGCGCCTTCCAGCGCGATCGGRTAGTGGAGGCCGCGGCCCAGGAACAGGGCGTTTTCCTTGCGTGCGAATTCCTCGGCCCAGGCGATCACCAGCGGCTCCAGCGCCAGCACGGACGACACCGCAACCGGCAGGTGGCGCATCTGCTTCAGGTAGTTCGTTTCCTGCTCGTCGCTCAGGCGGCCGTTGACTTGCGCCAGGGTCAGCGTGAGCAGGAACAGGGCGACCAGCTGCGTGGTGAAGGCCTTGGTCGAGGCCACGCCCACTTCGACGCCGGCGCGGGTGATGTAGGCCAGCTTGCACTCGCGCACCATGGCGCTCGTGGAAACGTTGCAGATCGTCAGCGTATTCGTCATGCCCAGGCTGCGCGCGTGCTTCAGCGCGGCCAGCGTGTCGGCCGTCTCGCCCGATTGCGAGATCGTCACGACGAGGGTGTTCGGGTGCGGGACGCTGTCGCGGTAGCGGTATTCGCTGGCGATCTCGACGTTCACCGGCAGCTTGGCGACGGATTCGATCCAGTACTTGGCCGTCAGGCCCGCGTAATAGCTGGTGCCGCAGGCCAGGATCAGCACGCGGTCGATTTCCCTGAACACGCGGAACGCCTGGTCGCCGAACAGTTCCGGCATGATGCCCGTCACGCCTTCCAGCGTGTCGCCGACGACGCGCGGCTGTTCGAAGATTTCCTTCTGCATGTAGTGGCGGTACGGGCCCAGCTCGGCGGCACCCGTGTGGGCGTGCACGGTCTTGACTTCGCGCTCGGCCGAACGGCCCTCGGCGTCGACGATCCAGTAGCGGGCCAGTTGCAGGTCGACCACGTCGCCTTCTTCCAGGTAGATGATCTGGTCGGTGGTGCCGGCCAGCGCCATCGCGTCGGAGGCGACGAAGTTTTCGCCTTTGCCCAGGCCGACGATCAGCGGCGAGCCCTGGCGCGCGGCCACCACGCGGTGCGGTTCTTCGCGGCAGAACACGGCGATCGCGTACGCGCCATGCAGGCGCTTGACGGCCTGTTGCACGGTGTCGAACAGGTCGCCGTTGTACATGCGGTCGACCAGGTGAGCAATGACCTCGGTGTCGGTCTGGCTCTGGAACACATAGCCCAGCGCGGTCAGTTCGGCGCGCAGTTCGTCGTGGTTTTCGATGATGCCGTTGTGGACGAGGGCGATGCGCGCATCGTCGCTGCTCGGCGAGAAGTGCGGGTGGGCATTCTTGGTGGCCGGGGCGCCGTGCGTAGCCCAGCGGGTGTGGGCGATACCCGTGAAACCTTGCAGGTGGGTTTCCTGGATCTGGGATTCCAGGTCGGCCACGCGCGAGGTGCTGCGCGAACGGGCCAGGTGGCCGTCCACGTGCAGGGCCACGCCGCAGGAATCATAGCCGCGGTATTCGAGGCGCTTCAGGCCTTCGATGAGAACTGGGGTGATGTTGCGCTGGGCGACCGCTCCGACAATGCCACACATGGGGAAAAACCTCCAAAATCGATTGATGCGCCACTCTAGAGCAGAGTTCATGAAATAAGCTTTCTAAGTGCAGCCTATTTTGATAGATTATTTCACACTGCCTATACTATGAAATATTCTTTCAATCTACTCGGAAAATTTTAGTTATATGTCGCCAGAGACTCCGATGCTTGACGATCTGGATCGTCGCATCCTGAACATCCTGCAAGTTGATGGATCGCATACGAATGCGGAATTGGCGGAATTGGTACACGTCTCTCCGCCGACTTGCCTGCGTCGTGTCAAACAGCTCAGGGAAAATGGTGTTATCGAGAGGCAAGTTGCCATCGTCGCACCCGACAAGGTCGGCTCGCGCCTGTCGGCCATCGTCGAGATCACGCTCGATGTGCAGGCGGCCGACCGCATGGCGGAATTCGAAGGCGTCGTCGCGGACGAGGCGGCGGTGTTGCAGTGCTATCGCGTGTCGCCCGGGCCGGATTTCGTGCTCGTCGTGCAAGTGGCCGACATGCCCGCCTACCATGCGTTGGCGCACCGCCTGTTCACCACGCACAGCAATGTGCGCAACGTCAAAGCGTATTTCTCGACGTTCCGCAGCAAGTTCGAGACGAGAATCGCACTCTGACCCGGCGCACATCGGAAATATTCAACCTGTGGATAACTTTGTGCGCATATGCGGGATGTGTCGACGCGTCCCTGTCGGCATCTCCTGCGAAATGCGCATGTTAGCGGGTTTCTGAAACGATCAGGCCCACCAGAACGACGCGGCGGGCCTGTGGATGACTCTGTGGAAGATGRTGTGGACGGCCAGTTGACATCCCTGTGCACAGACAGTGGATCAGGCTGTGAATTTGCCGTGGACTGCCTGTGCGTAGCCGGTGGACAGCTTACTTCTTGACCTTGACCGGACGCTTCCAGTTCTCGATCGTCAGCTGCTTCGGACGGGAAATCGTCAGCTTGCCGGCCGGCGCATCCTTGGTCAGCGTCGTGCCGGCGCCGAGCGTCGCGCCCTTGCCGACCGTGACCGGGGCCACCAGTTGGCTGTCGCTGCCGATGAAGACATCGTCTTCGATGGTCGTGCGGAATTTATTGGCGCCATCGTAGTTGCAGGTGATCGTGCCGGCGCCGATGTTGACGCGCGAGCCGACGTCGGCATCGCCCACGTAGGCCAGGTGATTCGCCTTGCTGTGCGCGGCGACCTTGCTGTTCTTGATCTCGACAAAGTTGCCGACGTGGACGTCTTCGCCCAGTTCCGTCCCCGGGCGCAGACGCGCGTACGGGCCGATGATCGATTTCGCACCCACCACGGCGTCTTCCAGGTGGCAGAATGGCTTGATCTGCGCGCCCGCCGCGACGGTCGTATCCACGAGCACGCTGTTGGCGCCGATGGTCACGCCGTCGCCGAGTTCCACGCGGCCTTCGAAGACGCAGCCGACGTCGATGATGACGTCGCGTCCGCAGACGAGTTCGCCGCGCACGTCGATGCGGGCCGGATCCAGCAGGGTCACGCCCTTTTCGAGCAGGGCGGTGGCGATGTTCAGCTGGTGGCGGCGCTCGAGTTCGGCCAGTTGCACCTTGCTGTTCACGCCGGCGACTTCCCATTCGGCCGACGGCTGCGCGGACACGACCGGCACCCCGGCCGCCACGGCCTGCGCGACGATGTCCGTCAGGTAGTACTCGCCCTGCGCATTATTGTTCTTCAGCGCGCCGAGCCAGCCGGTCAGGAAGCGGGTCGGGATCACCATGATGCCGCTGTTGATTTCCTTGATGGCACGCTCGGCCTCGCTGGCATCCTTTTCCTCGACGATGCGCACGATGTTGCCGTTTTCGCGCACGATGCGGCCCAGTCCGAACGGGTTCGCCTGCTCGACGGTAAGGATCGCCAGCTTGTCGTCACCCGCGGCCTCGACCAGGCGGCGCAGCGAGGCGATCGTCGTCAGCGGCACGTCGCCGTACAATACGAGGGTCGGCGCATCCTCGTCGATCTGCGGCAGCGCCTGCATCACGGCATGACCAGTGCCCAGCTGCGGTTCCTGCAGCGCGGTGTCGATCGCCACACTACCCTCGGCCGACCACGCCTGCACCGCACTCGGCACCACTGCGCCGCCGTGCCCGTAAATCACGCATAATTTGTTCGGGTTCAGGCTACGTGCCGTATTGATAACATGTTGCAACAGCGGCTTGCCAGCCAATGGATGCAGGACTTTCGGCAGGGCGGATTGCATGCGCTTTCCCATGCCGGCGGCGAGGATGACTACGTTCATAAGCCGTTCTCAAATCAGTTAAAAAAGATGAAAAAGTTTAACACGTACCCCACCGTGCTCCAGCAGGCGCGCCTGCTGATTCTGATCGCTTGCATCGCGCTGCTGAGCGCCTGCAGCGCCATCCGCTTCACCTACAACCACGGCGACACCCTGCTGTACTGGTGGTTGAATGCTTATCTCGATCTCGACAGCGACCAGTCCGACTGGGTCAAGAAAGACATCGACGAGCTGCTCCAGTGGCATCGCACGACGCAGTTGCGCGACTACGCCGGCCTGCTGTCCAAGATGCAGCGCCAGCTCGGCGACGGCAGCGTCACCCAGGACGAGCTGCTGTCCGACTACCGCGACGTCAAGACGCGCACGGAATTGCTGGCATTTAAAGCGTTGCCGGAACTGGCCGACCTGGCGATGTCGATCAAGCCGGACCAGATCGCGCAAATGGAAAAGAAATTCGCGAAGAATAATGAAGACTTCCGCAAGAAATTCATGAGCGGCAGTGTCGAGGACCAGCATAAAGCCCGTTTTAAAAAGGCGATGGAGCAGCTCGAACTGTGGTTCGGCAACTTCAACCGCGACCAGGAAGCGGCACTTCGTAAAGCCTCCGACGCGCGTCCGCTCGACAACGAGATCTGGCTGCAGGAACGCATGATGCGCCAGAAAAAAATCGTCGCGCTGCTGCAGCGGATCCATCGGGACAAGCTGAACAAGGAACAGACGATGTCGGCGATCCACGACCTGCTGCGCGAATTCTTCGACCGCATGGATGCACCGGACCGCAAGGCCTTCTTCGATGCGTATGTGGACAACACGTCGAAATTCATCCTGACGGCGATCCGCCTCACGACGCCGGACCAGAAAGCCCATGCGCAGAAACGCATGCAGGGGTGGATCAACGATTTCAATGCCCTCGCGTCCGGCAAATAAGGCGATGTAGCTGCCGTAGGGTGGGCATTTGGGGCCTGCGGCCCCAAATGAAACGTGCCCACCATAACGTTCGCGAACCGCATGCGTTTGGTGGGCACAGGGGTACCCACCCTACGTGATATATTTGGGAATGCAAAAAAAGAAGTCCGCCCCCACCTACGCCCGCCGTCCCGGCCCGCCCCAACAGGTCCGCATCATCGGCGGCACCTGGAAACGCACTCCACTCCCCGTCCTCGACGCCTTCGGCCTGCGCCCGACGCCCGACCGCGTCCGTGAAACCGTCTTCAACTGGATTAACCACCAGATGACCGGCGACTGGGACCGCGCCGACTGCCTCGACCTGTTCGCCGGCAGCGGCGCCCTCGGCTTCGAGGCCGCCAGCCGCGGCGCACGTTCCGTCACGATGGTCGACACCGTCGGTCCCGTCGTGCGCCAGCTCGAACTGATCAAGGACAAGCTCAAGGCGGATAACGTGCGCGTGCTGCGCGCCGACGCCCTCGCCATGGCACGCGACTGCATCCAGCGCGGCCAGCGCTTCGACGTCATCTTCCTCGACCCGCCTTATCAGCAGGACTTCCTCATCCAGGCCCTGCCGCTGTGCGCGCAACTGCTGAACGAAGGCGGCCTCGTGTATGCCGAATCGGGCGATCGCCTGCCGTTCGCGGAGGCGGACGCCGCAGCCGACGACGTCCCCGAATGGCTGCAGTCCTGGCAGCTCGTGCGTGCCGACAAGGCCGGCATGGTGCATTACCACCTGCTAAAGTTGCATTAATACACCGCTTTTCGGGACAAAAGTGCTTAAATAATAAGCAAATGAGGTCCCGACCCGGGGCGGCTGCCGAAATTTCAGGCATAATGCGCGTCTATTCAGGTGCATTCTCCAGGGAGCCGTAATGGTTGTAGCCGTTTATCCAGGAACATTTGATCCGCTCACCCGCGGCCACGAGGATTTGGTGCGCCGCGCATCGGGTCTGTTCGATACCCTGGTGGTCGGGGTCGCCGACAGCAAGAACAAGCGTCCGTTCTTCTCGCTCGCCGAGCGCCTGGAAATCGCCAACGAAGTGCTGGGCCATTATCCGAACGTGAAGGTCGAAAGCTTTTCCGGCCTGCTCAAGGATTTTGTGCGCGAGCACGACGCACGCGTGATCGTGCGCGGCCTGCGTGCCGTGTCCGATTTCGAATACGAGTTCCAGATGGCGGGCATGAACCGCTATCTGCTGCCCGACGTCGAAACCCTGTTCCTGACCCCGTCCGACCAGTACCAGTTCATCTCCGGCACCATCGTGCGCGAGATCGCGATGCTGGGCGGCGACGTGTCCAAATTCGTGTTCCCCTCGGTCGACCGCTGGCTGCAAAAGAAAATCGCTTCGCTGGCGGCCGCGCCGAAAGCGTAAGGTTGGGTTGTCATGGCATTACTGATTACCGACGACTGCATCAATTGCGATGTGTGCGAGCCCGAGTGCCCGAACGACGCGATCTCGATGGGCGAAGAGTTCTACCAGATCGATCCGCACAAGTGCACGGAATGCGTCGGCCACTTCGACGAACCGCAGTGCCAGCAGGTCTGCCCCGTCGCCTGCATTCCGTTCAATCCCGAATGGCGCGAAACGCGCGAACAGCTTCAGGCGAAATACGAACGCCTGACTGCCGAGAAGGCCAAAGCGGCCTGATCCTCCGAGCCGGCCCTGCGCCGGCTTTTCTTTTGGCGTGTTCACTCACAGGACATGAGAATCGGCCCCCCGTTTGTGCTCTTGCAGCATTGAGACTGAGAAGCAGCGCATCGTGTCCCAGATCAGCAAGATCGGAGAGATCTTCGCCTCCGTCGACGGCCTCAAGAAGGGCGACGTGCTGCACCTGGACTGGATCCCGGGCACCGGCACGCAGGCCGAGCTGAACGGCCAGAAGCTGGGCGGCCCCATCCCCGACATCAGTTTCTACAACGCGATCCTGCGCATCTGGCTGGGCGAGAAGCCGGTCGACCGCTCGCTCAAGCCGGCGCTGCTGGGCGAAGCGAGATAATTCGCCATTTCCTCCCCTGAAACGCGGCTCCGGGCAACCGGCGGCCGCGTTTTTTCTTTGGTGCCGTCCGTTCCGGTGCCGTCTTCGTCTTTCCCCGATTTTTTGACTGCGTGCCTGCCGATTTTCTGGATGAGGGGGGAGGCCAACGCACGCGCCGACGGCTCTGGCGCCTCATCCTTTCGACAGAATCGATGATTACTATAACTCATCAATACTATACTACCAATCATGAACTCCGTATATCATCTGCTCATATTCATGAAAAACTCATCCATAATACGCCATCTTGTTCATTTCATGCCCGCCGACCACGCACGATCAATATACGCGCGGTCATTATGGAATTTCATCGATATTCATGCAATACAGCCACATCATCACACAACACACCGTCAACTCATCAATTCATACATCATCGATTTTTTGCTGACTCCATCTATTAACGACTGATTGTTAAATCGAAATGGCAAAAAATCGCCAGAAAACCCGATCGACCCGGAGTTACCGGCGACGGGTGAGACTGGCTTACGTTTCAGGGTGAAAACGACGAGCAACGGCACCGTCATCGGCGACGGAGCGGGCGAAGGAGGAAACGAGGGACGAAAAAAAGCGGCACCCGGTTACCCGGACGCCGCTTTCGGCGAGGAAGCTGTGTAGACTAAACTGCAGGCATCAATGTGAAACGACGACGCCGACGTCGGCCGTAGCGGCCTGGACAGCCGTGGCGGTTTGCGCGCGCTTCTTGCGGCGTGCAGCCAGCTCATCCTTCGTCGGACGGGGGCGGACGACCAGCACCAGCGCACGGGCGATGCCAACCAGCAGGGGACGGAAGAACATCAGGATGCCGCCCAGCAGGGTCAGCTGGACCATGGCGAGCAGGAAGTGGGTGAAGGGCAGGGCCAGCACCGGGGTTTGGAACAGGGTTGCGGAGAAAGACATGGTAAAACGCGGAGGAGCTAGCTGATCTATTCGTTCCATGTCACTATAGTGCAACGCAACATATAAATCTAATTACGCTTACTGATAGCTCTTATATTGATTGTGAATGGAAATCGGGTACACTTGTGACACCGATTAATCATTTGCTAGGCCTGAACGGAGTCCTATGAGCTTCCTTACGCTTGATTTGAACCTGCTCCGCGTCTTCGACGCCGTCATGACCGAGCAAAACCTCACGCGCGCTGCCGGCCATCTCGCGATGACCCAGCCGGCCGTCTCGAACGCCATCAAACGCCTGCGCGAAAGCCTGGGTGACGAGTTATTGATCCGCACGGCCTACGGCGTCAAGCCGACGCCGCGCGCGGAAGCCCTGTGGCCGGCAGTGCGCCAGGCCCTGGCCGCGCTGGAAGCGGCCGTGATGCCGGAAACCTTCGATGTTTCGAAGGCCCAGGCCACCTTCCGCATGGCGATGGCCGACGCCACCGCGGCCCTGTGGCTGCCCTCGCTCGTGCGCTCGATCGAAAAAGAGGCACCGGGCGTGAATATCCGCATGGTGCCGCTGACGACGCGCGAGCCGCGCCCCATGCTGCTGCGCGGCGACATCGACCTTGCCGTCGGCTTCTTTCCCGGTGTCGCGGCCCAGCTGTCGTATGAAACGGGTTCGCCGATCCGCCACGAGCGCCTGTACTCCGGCGAATACGTGATCGTGATGCGCAAGAATCACCCGCTGGCCCAGGGCAATCTCGACCTGGACGATTACTGCAAGGCGAATCACCTGCTCGTGAGCTTTTCCGGCCGCGCGCACGGCCTCGTCGACGAGGCGCTGGCCCAGCTCGGCCGCGAACGACGCATCCTGCTGACGGTGAACCAGTTCTTCACGGCAGGCCGCGTGGTCGCCAACTCGGACCTCGTGACGGTCTTGCCGAAGCACCTGATCGCCTCGACGGGCGCGGCCGACCAGTTGATCTGGCGCGAGTTGCCGTTCCATCTGCCGGCCGTGCACCTGGACATGCTGTGGCACGAACGCGACGGCCGGAGCCCGGCACACCGCTGGCTGCGCAAGAACCTGGAAGGCCTGTCGGCGACGGCGCAAAAGATGCTGCCGCAGAAGTCGGAAGCGTCGGAAAAGATGGAAAAGATCGCCTGAGCATAGTGCGATCATGGCCGCCGCCCGCCCGAGCATGGCGGCGGCGCAGCGGTCATTTGATGGGGAGCTTGGTCGTGTTCTTGACTTCTTCCATCACGGCATAAGTGTGCGTCTCGCGCACGCCTTTCTGCAGTAAAGTCTTGCCGAGGAATTCGCGGTAAGCTGCCATATCCTTGACGCGCGCCTTGACGAGGTAATCGAAGCCGCCGGCGACCATATGGCACTCGAGCACTTCGGGAATCAGCTGGACGCTCTGCTTGAAGGCGTCGAAGACTTCCGGTGTCGTGCGGTCCAGCACCACTTCGATGAATACGAGTAGCGATACGTCCAGCAATTGTGGATTCAACTGGGCCGTATAGCCCATGATGTAGCCCGACTCGTGCAGCTTGCGCACGCGCTCGAGGCAGGCGGCCGGCGACAGGTTGACGCGCGCAGCCAGTTCGACGTTGCTGATCCGCCCGTCGTTTTGCAATTCCGCAAGGATCTTCTTGCTGATTTTGTCCAACATGTTCCGCTCTCTCCAGAATAAATATTATTTGGTGAAATTCTCTCACCAAAAACTATCTATTGCTAGTGTTCTGTAAAAACAGAATTAATCCAGAAGATTTCCTTCTAAAATCGAATCATTGATCCAAGCACAAAACGCCTGCGGCGCGGCGCGTTTTGCTGGCGGTCGCCCTTCACTTTCGATAGACACCCCCATGAACATTGCCGCCTTCCCGGCTACCACCTACGTCCCCTTCGACGCGCTGCAGGCCGAAACCCGCCGCGACCAGGCGCCGCTGCGCGCCGCGATCACCGCCGCCTACCGCCGTGACGAGACCAGCGCCGTCGAATGGCTGCTGGCCCAGGGGGCCTGCGCCAACGCCGACGCCTATCTGCTGGCGCACCGCCTCGTCTCGTCCGTGCGCGAAAAACGCACGCGCTCGTCGGGCGTCGATGCGCTGATGCACGAATTCTCGTTGTCGTCCGAAGAAGGCGTCGCACTGATGTGCCTGGCCGAAGCGCTGCTGCGTATTCCCGACAAGGAAACGGCCGACCGCCTGATCGCGGACAAGATCAGCAAGGGCGACTGGAAAAAACACCTGGGCGAATCGCCGTCGCTGTTCGTGAACGCCGCCACCTGGGGGCTGCTCGTCACGGGCAAGCTGGTGTCGTCCAGCAGCGAGACCGGCCTCGGCGCCGCGCTCACCCGCATGATCGCGAAGGGCGGYGAACCGCTGATCCGCAAGGGCGTCGACCTGGCCATGCGCATGCTGGGCAACCAGTTCGTCACGGGCCAGACCATCAACGAGGCGCTGAAGAACAGCCGCGACAACGAAGCCCGCGGCTACCGTTATTCCTACGACATGCTGGGCGAGGCCGCGCTGACGGAATCCGACGCGGATAATTACTATGCCTCGTACGAAGCGGCCATCCACGCGATCGGCAAGGCCTCGAATGGCCGCGGCATCAAGGATGGTCCGGGCATCTCGATCAAGCTGTCCGCCTTGCACCCGCGCTACGGCCGCGCGCAGTACGCCCGCGTGATGGGAGAACTGCTGCCGCGCGTGCGCAACCTCGTGCTGCTCGCCAGGGAATACAACATCGGCATCAATATCGACGCCGAGGAAGCGGACCGCCTGGAAATCTCGCTCGACATGCTGGAAGCGCTGGCCGCCGACCCCGCGCTGGCCGGCTTCGACGGCATCGGCCTCGTCGTGCAGGCATACCAGAAACGCTGCCCGTTCGTGATCGACTTCGTCGTGGATCTCGCCCGCCGCAGCGGCCGCAAATTCATGGTGCGGTTGGTAAAAGGCGCGTACTGGGATGCGGAAATCAAGCGCGCCCAGGTCGACGGCCTGCCGGGCTATCCGGTCTACACGCGCAAGGTGTACACGGACGTGTCGTACCTCACGTGCGCGCGCAAGCTGCTGGCCGCGACGGACGTCATCTACGCCCAGTTCGCGACGCACAATGCGCACTCGCTGTCCACGATCTATACGTGGGCCAGGGCCGACGGCGTCACCAACTACGAATTCCAGTGCCTTCACGGCATGGGCGAGACACTGTACGACCAGGTCGTCGGCAACGACAACCTGAACAAGGCGTGCCGCATCTATGCGCCGGTCGGTTCGCACGAGACGCTGCTCGCCTACCTCGTGCGCCGCCTGCTGGAAAACGGCGCCAACTCGTCGTTCGTGAACCAGATCGTCGATGAAAATGTCCCCATCGACACGCTACTGGCCGACCCGTTCGAGGCCGCGCGTGCCGCGCACTGCCGGCCGCATCCGCGCATTCCGTTGCCGTTGGCCCTGTTCCCGGACGGCCGCAGGAATTCGGCCGGCTTCGACCTGACGAACGAACACATGCTGGCCGAACTGGCCGCCGACCTCGGCACGCCGCGCCATTACGTGGCGGCGCCGCTGATCGAGGGTCCCGTGGCGGCGGCCGGCACCCTGGACGTCGTCAATCCGGCGCAGTCGGCGGACATCGTCGGCCAGGCACTTGACGCGACGACAGCCGACGTCGACACCGCACTGCAGGCGGCGATCATCGCCGCGCCGGGCTGGGAGGGACTCGGTAATGCCGCCCGCGCCGACATCATCGCCAAGGTCGGCGATCTGTTCGAACAACGTCGCGGCGAACTGATGGCCCTGGCCGTGCGCGAAGCGGGCAAATCGCTGCCGAACGCGATCGCCGAGGTGCGTGAGGCCGTCGATTTCCTGCGCTATTACGCGGCCGAAATCCGCAATGCACCGCAAGCCCGCGCGCTGGGTGCGGTCGCATGCATCAGCCCATGGAACTTCCCGCTGGCCATTTTTACGGGCCAGGTTGCGGCTGCGCTGGCTGCCGGCAACGTCGTGCTGGCGAAACCGGCGGAGCAGACGCCGCTGATCGCCCACCGCGCGGTGCAATTGTTCCACGAAGCCGGTGTGCCGAAAGGCGCGCTGCAACTGCTGCCGGGCCGCGGCGAGACCGTCGGTGCCGCGCTCACCGCCGATACGCGCGTAAAAGCCGTGATTTTTACGGGCTCGACGGAAGTCGCTCAATTGATCAACCGCACGTTGGCCGCACGGGCGGTGAAGGAAGGTTGCGACATCCCGCTGATCGCCGAGACGGGCGGCCAGAATGCGTTGATCGTCGATTCGTCCGCGCTGCCGGAACAGGTCGTGCAGGACGTGCTCACGTCCGCGTTCGACAGCGCCGGCCAGCGCTGCTCCGCGCTGCGCGTGCTGTTCCTGCAGGAAGATATCGCGAACAAGACGATCAGGATGCTCAAAGGGGCGATGCAGGAGTTGCGCGTGGGCGTACCGGATCGACTTTCCACGGACATCGGCCCCGTCATCGACCGGGAAGCCCAGCAGAACCTGCTCGGCCACATCGAGCGCATGCGCGCGACGGCGAAGCAGTATTTCTCGCTGGACCTGCCGGATGCGCTGCAGGCGCAGGGCACGTTCGTGCCGCCGACCGTGCTCGAGATCGGTTCGATGCGCGAACTCGAACGTGAAGTGTTCGGTCCCGTGCTGCACGTCGTGCGCTGGCGCCGTGCCGAGCTGGACAAGGTCGTCGACACGATCAACGCCACCGGCTATGGCCTGACCCTGGGCGTGCATTCGCGCATCGACGAAACCATCGCTTTCATCACGACGCGCGCCCACGTCGGCAACATCTACGTGAACCGCAACATCGTCGGCGCCGTCGTCGGCGTGCAGCCGTTCGGCGGAGAAGGTAAATCCGGCACCGGTCCCAAGGCCGGCGGCCCGCTGTACCTGAAGCGCCTGCAACAGGATGCGCCGCCGCTGGTAAAACGTGCTCAACGCAGCAATCCCGCACTGGATGCGCTGCTCGCCTGGGCCCGCGGCAACGGCCACGGCGACGTGGCGACGCTGGCGGAGGGTTATATGGAAACGACGCTGGACGGCGTCCGCATCGAGTTACCGGGCCCGACCGGCGAAAGCAACCAGCTCGACTTCGTGCCGCGCGGCACCGTCCTGTGCGCGCCGGACGGTGTCGCCAGCCTGCTGAATCAGCTGGCGGCCGCGTTCGCGACGGGCAACCGCGCCCTCGTGCTGATGGAAGCAATCCCCGCCTTGCCGGMCGCCGTGCAGGAACGCGTGCGTTTCATCTCCGCACGGGAACTGGACGGCAGCGATGTCGCCATGGCGCTCGTCGAACAGGGCCTGGAAGGGGATCTGCGGGCGCGGCTGGCGGCCCGTGCGGGCGCCATCGTCGGCATCGTTGACACCCGCGCAGGCACGCCGGTCGCCCTGTGGCGCCTGGTGGCGGAACGGGCCCTGTGCATCAATACGACCGCGGCTGGGGGTAACACAAGCCTGATGACGCTCGGCCTGTAAGCGAGCTCCAGATGGCTGCGACGCCGCGGTGTAGGTTCGACCTGCCCGCGGCGTTTTGTTTTGGGCACGCCGCAAAACCTGCTGCGCGTTGCAGTGTCGTTCTGCGATGCTCACTGTACTTTCGTACAGCTGCGCTTCTCGAACAACACTGCTGCCGCTCGCGACGGTTTTTCGAGGTGCCTTGGAGAGGTTTAGC
>NZ_JBFUDR010000023.1:0-36605 GCF_056404615.1 Massilia sp. P2_C2
CGCCGCTGCTGGCCAGGTTCTCGGTGCCGGTGCTGGCGTTGGCCGGCCTGCGTTACGCGCGCCGGGCGAYGGCCCCCGTCGACGCGGCCTACCGGGTGGCAAGCGCGTACACGCTGCTGGGCATGCTCACATACATGGTCATCGTCTGGCACCGCCCCGCCGACATCCTGTTGCACGGCACCTCCGTGGGTCTGATGGCGGTCGCGATCCTGATCTTCATCCCGAACCGCCTGTGCAGCGCCTTCGCCATCGCGCTCGGTTCCAGCCTCGCGTTCATTGCGCTGGCCTGGTACGAGCATCTCGAACCGACGCGCCGCCTCGTGTCGATGACGATGCTGATCCTGTTCGCCAACGCCTTTGGCGCCGTCGCCGCGAACCGCCACGCACGCCTGTGGCGCGAGCAGTACCACACGCAGCAGGTGCTGACGAACCTGTCCGTGCGCGACCCGCTGACCGGATGCTTCAACCGGCGCCACCTGAACGCGGCCCTGCTCGACGGCGAGATCGCCCGCGCCCGCCGCTACCGGCTGAGCCTGTCGCTGATCATGTGCGACCTGGACGGCTTCAAGGCCATCAACGACACGCACGGCCACCACGCGGGCGACGAGTTGCTGCGCCGTTTCGCGGCCCTGCTGCAGGCGCTGACGCGCGAGGCGGTCGACACCGTGGTGCGCTATGGCGGCGAGGAATTCCTGATCATCCTGCCGGAGACGCGTCTGGACGGCGCCGTCGAACTGGCCGAGCGCGTCCGCAGCAGGTTCGCCGCGCTGCGTGTCGAGTGCAACGACGCCGTGCTGGCCACGACGGCCAGCCTCGGCGTCGTCGGCGCCGACTTCGGTGCCGGCCACGACGTCACGCCGCAGCGAATGATCGCCGTCGCGGACGAACTGATGTACGAGGCCAAGCGCGGCGGCCGCAACCAGGTCCGCGCCCGCGCGCTGGGCCCGTGCGTCGCGCGGGTGGCATAGCCGGGCGGTCCGGGCGATAATGGCCTCGATGAGCGACCCGACGATTCCCCCACCAACCGACCTGCGCCACCACTATGACGCCATGTGGGACCGCGCCTGGCCGGCCGTCTCCCGCGGCGACGTCGAATGCGACCCGCACCTTGCCGGCGGCCTCGATCCGCGCCGCGGCATGACCCTGATCGCCCGCCCCGATGCCGCGCTGGCGGCGCGCTGCGCCCGCGTGCAGGACCGGTTGATCCAGGCAGACCCGCGACTGTACCGCCAGCCACGCGCCGACCTGCACATGACGGTGCTGTCGCTGTTCACGGTGAGCGCGGACTACGCGCCGCACCTCGCACGGCGCGCGGAATACGCGGCGGCCGTGCGCGCCGCGCTCGAGGGTCTGCCCGCATTCGATATCGCCTTCGACGGCATCACGATCTCGCGCGGCGCCGTGCTGGCCACGGGCTTTCCGCGCGACGCCACGCTGGAGACGCTGCGCACGCGCCTGCGCGAGGCGTTGCGCGCACGCGGGCTCGATGGAATGCTGGACCAGCGCTACCGCCTCGTGACGGCGCGCGACCTTGCTGCGCTTCGTGGCGCCGCCTGCCGATCCGGCGCGGCTCGCGGCCGTGCTGGCGCAGATGCGCAACGAACCGCTGGGGACGTTGCGCGTGGACTCGCTGCAGCTGGTCGTGAACGACTGGTTCATGTCGAGTGCGGCGATCGAATCAATCGAAACGTATAAATTGACGTAGGGTGGGCGCCCCGTGCCCACGCGTGACGTTTGCATTACGTTGGCGTACGCGTGGGCACAGGGGTGCCCACCCTACGCGGCTGGACGGTGATCGTCCGCGCCCGCAACTGCCCGCAGCCGCCATCGACATCCTGCCCGGCCGAATCGCGCAGCTTGGTCAGCACACCCCGCTCGAACAGCCAGGCGGCGATCGCCCGCGCCTTGTCCCAACCGGGCCGGCTAAAGGGTAGACCCGGGTTCGTGTTATAGGGGATCATGTTCAGCACGGCATACTTGCCGCGCAACAGGGCCACGACGGCATCCAGCTCATCCGGCCCGTCGTTGACCCCGTCCAGCAGAGTCCACTGGTACTGGATCGGATAGCCGGTCAGGCGCGCATAGCGCTCGCCCTCTTCCACCAGTTCGGCGGCAGTCAATCGCGGTGCGCGCGGCAGCAGGCGTGCGCGCAGGTCCGTCTTCGTCGTATGCAGCGACAGCGCCAGCGCCGGTTTGACCCGCCCAACGGGCAGACGCTCGAACACGCGCGGGTCGCCCACCGTCGAGAACACGAGGTTCTTGTGCGCGATATTGCCCTCGATGCCCAGCAGGTCGATGGCTTCCAGCACATTGTCCAGGTTGTGCGCCGGCTCGCCCATGCCCATGAACACGACTTTCTTCACGGGCCGCTGGCGCCGCGCCAGCACGACCTGGGCAACGATCTCGCCACTCGTCACCTGCCGGATCAGACCGCTTTGCCCCGTCATGCAGAACTGGCACCCGACCGCACAGCCGACCTGGCTCGACACGCACACGCCGTCGCGCGGCAGCAGCACGGATTCCACGGTCTGGCCGTCGGCGAGCCCGACGAGCAGGCGCGCCGAACCGTCTTCGGCCGGGTGTGTGCTCAGCACGCGCGCCAGCGCATCCAGTTCCGCGTCCAGCTGCGGCAGGGCTGCGCGCACGGGCTTGGGCAGGAAGTCGTCGGGACGGCGGCGGCCGCGGTCGTGGTCCATCACGCGCACCCAGTCGCGCAGGACGCGGTCCACGTGCAGCGGCTGGGCACCCAGGTCGCGCAGCCGGCTACGAATAGTTTCGATCCTCATGGGGTCAGAGCCCGAGTTCTTTTCAGGGGCCCTGACCCCGTCTGACTAGACAACATATCAGTCGTTCTTGACGACGATCGTCGGGAACCTGGCGCTCATGTCCTTGGCCTGCTCCGCCACCTTGACGGCCACCTTGCGCGCGATGTCCTTGTAGATCGCGGCGACGGGACCATCCGGCTCGGCCACGACGGTCGGGGTGCCGGAATCGGTCTGCTCGCGGATCGACAGCTGCAGCGGCAGCTTGCCGAGGAATTCGACGTGGAAGTCGGCGCACATCTTCTCGCCGCCGCCTTCACCAAAGATCGCCTCGACGTGGCCGCAGTTGGAGCAGATATGGGTGCTCATGTTTTCCACGACGCCGACGATCGGGATGCCGACCTTCTCGAACATCTTGAGGCCCTTGCGCGCGTCCAGCAGGGCGATGTCCTGCGGCGTGGTGACGATCACGGCGCCCGTGACCGGGACTTTCTGCGCCAGCGTGAGCTGGATGTCGCCGGTGCCCGGCGGCATGTCGACGACGAGGTAGTCGACGTTCTTCCAGTTCGTCTGCTCCAGCAGCTGCTGCAGGGCTTGCGTGACCATCGGGCCGCGCCACACCATCGGCTCGTCCGGGTCGATCATGAAGCCGATCGACGACACCTGCACGCCGTGGTTCTCCAGCGGCTCCATCGTCTTGCCGTCCAGGCTTTGCGGACGGCCGGAAACGCCCAGCATCATCGGTTGCGACGGGCCGTAGATGTCGGCGTCCAGCAGCCCGACCGTGGCGCCCTCGGCGGCCAGCGCCAGCGCGAGGTTGACGGCCGTCGTCGWCTTGCCGACGCCACCCTTGCCCGACGCGACGGCGATGATGTTCTTCACGTTCGGCATCACCTTCAGGCCGCGCTGCACGGCGTGCGACAGGATCTTGCTCGTGACGTTGACGCTGACGTTGTCCACGCCGKGCAGCTTGCGCAGTGCGTCGACGACGGCCGCGCGGATGCCGGCGACCTGGCTCTTCGCCGGATAGCCGAGTTCGATGTCGAGCGCGACATTGCCGCCGTCGACCTGGATATTCTTGACTGCCTTGGAGGTTACGAAGTCTTTATGGGTATTGGGATCGACGACCGCGGTCAGTGCCGACTTGACGTCTTCAAGCGTGATGCTCATTGGGTTCTCCGGATGTGATGCGCAAGTTTAGCGCAAAACCGGGCCTTCGCTGTTGTCTGACCGGCAAACGCGAGTCTACGCAACCTCGACCCGCTGCGCGCCGGGGTGAACCGCTGGTAAAATGCCTTTTTTCATATCCCACGCAACCATCGACCATGACACGCAAGCTGTTCGTCACCACCGCCCTGCCCTACGCCAACGCTGCCTTCCACATCGGCCACATGATGGAATACATCCAGGCCGACATCTGGGTCCGCTTCCAGCGAATGCAGCGCGACGCCGGTGAACAGCGCGTCGTGCACTTCGTCGGCGCCGACGACACGCACGGCACGCCGATCATGATCGCCGCCGAGAAGGAAGGCGTGACGCCGCAGGAATTCGTGGCGAAGATCGCGGCCGGCCGCGCGCAATACCTGGACGGCTTCCACATCGCCTTCGACAACTGGTATTCGACCGACTCGCCGGAAAACGTCGACCTGTCGCAGGGCATCTACCGCCGCCTGCGCGACAACGGCCTGATCTATACGAAGACCGTCGACCGCTTCTACGACACGGCGAAAGGCATGTTCCTGGCCGACCGTAACATCAAGGGCGAGTGCCCCGTCTGCCACGCAAAGGACCAGTACGGCGACAACTGCGAAGTATGCGGCGCGGCCTACCAGCCCACCGAACTGATCAATCCGTACTCCGTCTTCACCGGCTCGACGCCGATCCTGAAGCCGTCCGAGCAGTACTTCTTCAAGCTGTCCGACCCGCGCTGCTTCCAATTCCTGAAGGAATGGCTGAACACCCCGGGCCGCCTGCAGCCGGAGATGGTCAACAAGGTGTCCGAATGGCTCGGCGAAAACGGCGAGAAGCTGGCCGACTGGGACATCTCGCGCGACGCGCCCTATTTCGGCATCCCGATCCCGGATGCGCCGGGCAAGTTCTTCTACGTGTGGCTGGACGCGCCGGTCGGCTACCTGGCGAGCCTGAAGAATTACTTCGAAAAGAAAGGCATCGATTACGAAGCCTTCCTGAACGATCCGTCCGCCGAGCAGGTGCACTTCATCGGCAAGGACATCGTCTCCTTCCACCTGCTGTTCTGGCCGGCGATGCTGAATTTCTCGGGCCACCCGGTCATCGACAAGCTGAAGGTCAATGTCCACGGCCACCTGACCGTGAACAATGAAAAGATGTCGAAGTCGCGCGGCACGGGTATCTCGCCGCTGCGTTACCTGCAGCTGGGCATGAACCCGGAATGGCTGCGCTACTACCTCGCGTTCAAGCTGAATGCGCGCGTCGAAGACCTGGACTTCACGGGCGAAGACTTCGTCGCCCGCGTGAACAGCGACCTGATCGGTAAATACGTGAACATCGCCAGCCGCTGCGCCGGCTTCATCGCCAAGCGCTTCGACGGCAAGCTGGCCTCTTCGCTGTCGGCCGACGCGCAGGGCTGGATCGCGCGTGCCCTGAACGGCGAAGTTAATGGCAACCTCGGCGAGCGCCAGGCGAACATCGCCGCCAACTTCGAATCGCGCGAATTCGGCAAGGCCCTGCGCGAAATCATGGAAGTCGCGGACGTCGCCAACCGCTACGTCGACGAGAACAAGCCGTGGATCCTGGCCAAGGACGAGACGAAGACGGCCGAGTTGCACGACGTGTGCACGACGGCGCTGATCCTGTTCCGCCAGCTGACGATCATGCTGTCGCCGGTGCTGCCGCACGTGGCCGCGCGCGTGCGCGAATTCCTCGGCGACGAAGCCTGGTCCTGGGCCGACACCCAGGGCGAGCGCGTGTACGCCCCGCTGCTGGGCCGCACCATCGGTACTTACAGCCACCTGATGCAGCGCGTGGATGCCAGGATGGTCGAGGACCTGTTCGACAAGCCGGCGCCGGCCGCTGCCCTCGCCGCTGCGCCTGCAACACCCGCTGCCGACACCGCGACCGCACCTACCGCCGCCGCGGTGACGACCGCCGCGGTGACGACCGCCGCAACCTCCGACATCGAGGAACTGGCGCCGGAGATCTCGATCGACGACTTCATGAAAATCGACCTGCGCGTGGCGAAGATCGTCAATTGTGAGCACGTCGAAGGTGCGGGCAAGCTGCTGCGCCTCACGCTCGACGTGGGCGAAGGCCGGTATCGTAATGTGTTCTCGGGTATCAAATCGGCATACCAGCCAGAGCAGTTGATCGGCAAGCTGACGGTGCTCGTGGCCAACCTGGCACCGCGCAAGATGAAGTTCGGCGTGTCGGAAGGCATGGTGCTGTGTGCCTCCGCCAGGGACGAGAAGGCGAATCCGGGCCTGTACCTGCTGGAGCCGGTGAGCGGCGCCCAGCCGGGCATGCGGATTCGCTAAGGCAACGCGCATTGTTGTTGCCGGGTTGATATCAATTTCCACAGACTGGTGGCGGTATAATGCTGGGCTCTGCCCCACGAAGAAATCAGATGGGGTCAGAGCACAGGCGGGAAATTCGTGCTCTGACCCCATGAATTTAACTTTTTAGAGTAGTAGCGACTAATATGACCGAATACAAAGCCCTGAGGCACATCCCGCAAGCGAACCTGTTCCGCCAAGGCGACGTCTTCGTCCTGTTCGGCGAACTGTTCGGCCGCGGCTATGTGAACGGCCTGATCGACCAGGCGCGCGCCGCCGGCATGACGATCCTCGGCATCACCGTCGGCCGCCGCAACGACGACGGCACCCTGCGCGCGCTGACGCCGGAAGAACATGCGGAAGCGGAAGCGAAGCTGGGCGGCCGTATCGTCAACGTGCCGCTGATGGCCGGCTTCGACATGGACGCCCCCCCGGGCGAGCAGAATCCGACCGAGATGCTGTCCGGTATTACCCTCAAGAGCTGGCAGGAAGACAAGCTGGACTGGACCAAGATCGAAGCCTGCCGCGCCGCCGGCGTGCAGCGCTTCGCCGAGTCCACCCGCACCGTCATGACCGAGATCGACAAGCTGATCCCGGACGGCGCCAACGTGTTCTTCGCACACACGATGGCCGGCGGCATCCCGAAGATCAAGGCGTTCCTCGCCATCGCCAACCGCATCTACAAAGGCCGCGGCGACCGCTTCATGTCCTCGCGCGCCCTGCTCGACAGCGACCTGGGCAAGCTGATCCTGATGAACTTCGACGAAGTCACGGCGAACACGCTGAAGCACCTGATCGACGCCTCGGCCGCGATCCGCGCGCGCCTGGAAGCGAAAGGCGGCCAGGTGCGCTATACCGCGTATGGCTACCACGGCACCGAGGTCCTGATCGGCGAAGAATACGTCTGGCAGACCTACACCAACTACACGCAGGGTTATGCAAAGATGCGCCTGGAGTCGATCGCCGAGGCCGCATGGGCCCAGGGCGTCGCCGCCACCGTGTTCAACTGCCCGGAAATCCGCACGAACTCCTCCGACATCTTCGTCGGCGTGGAATTGTCGCTGTTCCCGCTCCTTATCGCCCTGAAGAAAGAAGGCGGCGGCGCGTGGGCGCAGGAACAGTGGGACATCTGCCAGAAGCTGCTGGGCGAAGGCGTGTCGCTGCAATCGATCCTGGACAAGCTGGAAACCTATCTGCAGACGGCCACCAGCGCCTCGTTCCGCAATTTCGCAGCCTGGCCGATGGACAACACGCCGGAACTGGCCGAGCTGATGATCGGCACGTCCGAGGAGATCACGTCGCTGCACACGGACAAGAAGGCGCTGGTCACGGACCACCTGTCGGCGCTCGTGCTGGAAGGTGCCGGCCCGCTGATGTTCAACGGCGCGGCCGAGAAGATCGCACCGGTGCTGTGGCTCAACCACGACATCATCGCGCGCCAGCTGAATGCACTGCACCAATAAGCGCTGACACGCAGTATCATTCCCTGTTTTTATGATGCGGCGGTCTTCGATAAACGAGGCCGCCGTCTGTTGACTTGCCTGATAAGAGCCATGAAACACATCCAATACGAATCCGAGCACACCAAATTCATCAAGGAACTGAAGGCGAAGACCCCGGGCATGGAAGAGCGCCAGCAAGCCGGCCGTGCCCTGCTGTGGGACAAGGCGCCCCTGTCGCTGGATGAGCAGCGCCGCGTCGCCGAATCGCGTCTGCGCCAGCAGGCCTACCCGTACCAGACCAAGGTCTGACGCGACCCGGTCTGAGCCCAACCCTTCTTTCCGAGGCCGACGACGATGGCGCCCGTGCAGGCGACGCCCGGGGGGGGCGCCGAACCCGAGACGGGCGACGGCACCACGGCCCCCGCCACTGACGGGGCGGGTCTTGACCCCGCAGCCGAAGCCACAGCGCACGCCGACAGCGCCATCGCGCGCCTGTACGGCGAGCCGCTGCTGCACCTGCCGACCGACCTGTACATCCCGCCCGATGCGCTCGAGATCTTCCTGGACGCATTCGAGGGACCGCTCGACCTGCTGCTGTACCTGATCCGCAAGCAGAATTTCAACATCCTCGACATCCCGATGGCCCAGGTGACGCTGCAATACCTGGAATACGTCGAACAGATCCGCAAGAGCAACCTGGAACTGGCGGCGGAATACCTGCTGATGGCGGCCATGCTCATCGAAATCAAGTCGCGCATGCTGCTGCCCAAGCGCGTCGACACGCTCGTCGAGGAAGCGGAGGATCCGCGCGCGGAACTGGTGCGGCGCCTGCTGGACTACGAACAGATCAAGCTCGCGGCCCAGCAACTGGGCGCCCTGCCCCAGCTGGACCGCGACTTCGTGCGCCCGCAACTGCATATCGAGCAGGCGCAGGGACCGGTGTGGCCGCACGTGGATCCGCACGACCTGCAGCGGGCCTGGATGGACGTGTTGCGCCGCGCGAAGCTGACCCAGCATCACCACATCGGCCGCGAGGAATTGTCGGTGCGCGAACACATGTCGGCCATCCTGCGTACCCTGCAGTCGGCGCGCTTCGTCGAATTCTCGGAACTGTTCGGTGGCCAGGCCAGCGTGCCCGTCGTCGTCGTGCATTTCATCGCCATGCTCGAACTGGCAAAAGAAACATTAATCGAAATAACCCAGGCCGAACCTTTCGCCCCCATCTATGTGCGGCTCGCCTATTCCCCGGCGTGACCCATTATGAATCCGACACCATGAAAATCATCTCCACCATTGACGAACTGCGCGACCAGCTGCGCGGACAACTGCGCACCGCCTTCGTGCCGACGATGGGCAACCTGCACGAGGGCCATTTGTCGCTGATGCGCCTGGCGCGCCGTCATGGCGACCCGGTCGTCGCCTCGATCTTCGTCAACCGCCTGCAGTTCGGTCCGAACGAGGACTTCGACAAATACCCGCGCACGTTCGAGGCGGACGTCGCCAAGCTGGAGAAGGAAGGCGTCTATGTGTTGTTCGCGCCGACCGAGAAAGACCTGTATCCGGAACCGCAGGAATACCGCGTGCAACCGCCTGACGACCTGGGCAATATCCTCGAAGGCGAGTTCCGTCCCGGCTTCTTCAACGGCGTGTGCACGGTCGTAACGAAACTGTTTTCGTGCGTGCAGCCGCGCGTGGCCGTGTTCGGCAAGAAGGATTACCAGCAGCTGATGATCGTCCGCAACATGGCGCGCCAGTTCGCACTGCCGACGGAAATCATCGGCGCCGAAACATTCCGCGCCGAGGACGGCCTGGCGCTGTCGTCGCGCAACGGCTACCTGAGCACGGCGGAACGGGCCGAAGCACCGTTCCTGTACCAGACCCTGCAGTACGTGGCCGAGCAGACCCGCACCGGCCACGCCGACCTGGCCGCGCTCGAACGCGATGCGATGGAGCGCCTGGACGGCCGCGGCTGGCAGCCGGATTACGTGTCGATCCGCAAGCGCATGAACCTGCAGGCGCCGAGCCGAGAGGAATACGAAGCGGGCGCCCCGCTCGTCGTCCTGGCCGCGGCCAAACTGGGGACGACGCGCCTGATCGATAATCTGGAAATCTGACTCTAAATATTCCACTGTTGCAAATGTGCTGTAGGAATTGGAAACGCTTCTTGCTAGACTCCGTGATGGGTTTATTACCCAAGCCACGTAAAAAGAAGGAGTGCCCGTGACCGACTTCACCATGCCGCTCATGCGCAAGGGTCCGCCCAAACCGGCGGACGCCGTCGACCGTATCACCTTGAACACGGTCGCCCACGAAATGCACGATCCGTTCAATATCGTCGATGCATTGACGACGCTCGCCCTCACCGGCGAGGCCGTCACGGTGTACCCGTACGGCCAGGATGTCGTGATGGCGCGTATCGACAGCGTCGCCCCGGAGAGTCCGTTCTTCACGCTGGACCCGGTCGAGCATGTGTTGCTGTCGGAACGCAAAACCGTGTTCGTCGCCTCCCTCGGCGGCAATGCCAAGATCCAGTTCGAACTCGAGGCCGGCCCGGCCGCCGTGCCCGGCCGGCCGGATCTCCTGCAGTTCCCGCTGCCCACCTCCTGCCTCGTGCTGAACCGGCGCGCCGAACAACGCCTCGACTCGCCATTGGGCATGAACTACGGCGCCCGCTTCACGATGATGGGCAAGGTATTCGAGCTGCCGCTGTACGATTTCTCGCGCGGCGGCGTCGGCCTGCGCGCGACGCCGGAACAGGCGCTCGAGCTCTACGTCGGCAAGAAGCTGGACGGCGTGCAGCTGGAACTGGGCTCGTCGCTCGTCGTCACGGCCGACCTCGAAGTCCGCCTGCTCCGGCCCTTCCGCACCTTCCTGCTCGGTCTGCAGGTACAGGTCGGTTGCCGCATCTCGAACATCACCATGCAGATGCGCCAGACGCTGGACCGGGCCGTGAACACGACGCAGAAGCGCCGTTGATCTGCACCTCACGTGAAATGTGATTACGTATTCGTAGGGCGGGCACCCTGTGCCCGCGCGAACGTTTGCAGACCGCACGCGTTACGCGTGGGTACGTTTCATTTGGGGCCCCCGGCCCCAAATGCCCAACCTACGAAAACTACGTCCTTTATTCGACCGGAATCAGGCGGCCACGTTCTGCGCCCACGCCAGGGCCGACAAATGGGCCTTGTTGACATCCAGCGGACTGATGCCGAGCGACGCCGCCAGCGACGCCACGAGGTTTGAATTCAGCTCGCATGCCTCCGCCAGCGCCAGGTAGGGCCCGTAGGTGCCTTCGCGCCCGACCAGCGCGCGCACGACCTGGTCCGGCAACTGGATCGTGTCGAGCACTTCCGTCATGGGCAGGCCCAGCAGGCGATCCAGCAGCGAGAACATGCCGGCGACGAACAGGTGCTCGCCCTCGCCGCGCGGCAGGCACAGCTGGCCGAGCAGCTCGCACAGGCGTGCGCGCACGACGGCCGTTTCCATCAGCACGGGCGAGTAACCGCTCGTACTGGCCGTCGCGAGCAGCAGCACGAGCCAGCGGTACAGCGGCGCATAGCCGAGCATGGCGATGGCCTGGCGCAGCGACTGGACTTCGCGGCCCGAGCCGAAGCCGGCGGAATTGATGAAGCGCAGGAGTTTGTAGATCAGTGCCGGATCGCGCTTGAGCACGGCCTCGATCTTGGGTACGTCCTCGTTGTTCTGCACCATCTGCATCAATTGCAGGATGATGGTCTGGGCCGGGTTCATGCCCTTGACGGGGCTGCCCGGGCGCGGCGTCAGGTGCAGCTTGCCGACGAAGGCATCCAGGCCCAATGCGGCGCAGGCGTCGAAATCCTGCCATGTCGCCACGGGGCGGCCGACGAGGCGCAGCGCCGACTGCTTCGCCGCCGCGTAGGTACGCGCCTGCGCCGCCACGTCGGCGCCCGTGAAGCGCACTTCGGCATGCGATGTGAAGGGCGACAGGTTGCGGCCCAGCAGATTGAGGTCGGCGCCGCGGATCGAGATGCCGACGCCGCCCGCGCGCAGGGCCTGCACGGCGGCGCGGGTATCGGGATTGGCAAGGTCGCGCACGCGCAGCGACAACACGGTGCGCTCCGGCGGCAGCGCGTGCAAGGCGTCCAGCGACAGCATCGCGGGAACGGCATCGAGGAACAGGATCTTGTCGCGCAGCAGCCACCCCTGCTCCTCGTCGACCACGTGTTCGGCGACGAAGGCGATGAGGGTTTCGAGGTCGGCGCCGGTGACTTCCTGGCCGTCCCGATGTTGCCAGCAGAGCTCGTAGCCAATCACACGCTGCTTGGGGTCGAGCAACGGCTCGCGGACGATGAAGTTGGTCTGGTGCATGTCTTGTAACGATCGCCGGGTGAAACGATGAAGCGGCGGCAAGCGCCGCCGCGACGGGATCAGAAACCGAGGCTGTCCAGCAGGTCGTCGACCTGCCCCTGGTCGGCCACGACGTCGGTATTGCCTTCCGGGTTGATCTGCGGACCGTTCAGCAAGCCATTGTCGAGCTCACGCTTGATCTCGCTAGGCGCGAAATCGACGAGCACCTGCACCAGTTGCTTTTCCAGGTTCTGGGCAATGCCCGTGATGCGCGAGATCACCTGGCCGGTCAGGTCCTGGAAGTCCTGGGCCATCATGATGTCCATCAAATGCGTCTTCGTCGCATTGGCGGCATTGCTCGATTCGGCCAGGCTGGCCACGGTGCGCTCCGCGAGTTCGCGCCAGGCGGCGTCCGCGCCATCGCCGGAATCGGCCAGCAGGGCCTGCCAGGAACGGCTCAGCTCAGCGGCACGCTCGTCGATACCGTCCTGCAGCGGATTGGCTGCATCGGTGGCGTCGAGCACGCGCTTGGCCGATTGTTCGGACAGCCGCACCACGTAGTCGAGGCGGTCGCGCGCATCGGGAATATCGCTGGCCGCCTTCTCGATCAGCTTGTCCAGGCCCAGGCCGCGCAGGCTTTCGTGCAGCGCGCGCGTCATGTGCCCGATCCGGCTCAAGACCTCGTCAGGCGAAGTCGAGTCGGCGATGTGCTCGGTCATTACGCAGCCTTTTCCATCTTTTCGAAAATCTTGTTCAGCTTTTCGTCCAGCGTGGCCGCGGTGAACGGCTTCACGACGTAGCCGTTGGCGCCGGCTTGCGCCGCCGCGATGATGTTTTCCTTCTTGGCTTCGGCGGTCACCATCAGCACCGGCAGCTTGGCCAGCGCGGGATCGGCGCGGATGTTCTGCAGCATGGTCAGGCCGTCCATGTTCGGCATGTTCCAGTCCGACACGACGAAATCGAATTGTTCGCTGCGCAGTTTCGCCAGTGCCTGGACACCGTCCTCCGCCTCGTCGACATTGCCGTAACCCAGTTCTTTCAGCAGATTCTTGACGATGCGTCGCATCGTCGAGAAATCGTCAACAACCAGGAAACGCATCTTAGGGTCAGCCATGAATTACTCCGTTGTTTCTTAACTCTAGTGGTGGGATCCAATTGTTTCAGGACCCCTAGTATGTTGGTAGGTTCGGCACTACGAATACAAGCTAAAGCATAGCATTTTTGTTGCTCTACGGCGATAAAACCGCGGTGATTGCAACGTATCCGGATCAAACGCGCAACGCCCGGCCTCCGTGCGTTGCCAGATGGCCAAGCACGAGACCCGGCAGCGCCGTCAAAGCGGCCACTTCGTGGGCGGCGCCGATGACGATCGCTTCGCGCGGCATGCCAAAGACAACGCATGACGCTTCGTCCTGGGCGAAATTGTATGCGCCCGCATTCTTCATCTCCAGCATGCCCTGCGCGCCATCCTTGCCCATGCCGGTCAGGATCACGCCGACGGCGTTCTTGCCGGCCGCCTGCGCAGCCGAGCGGAACAGCACGTCGACGGACGGGCGGTGGCGGTTGACGGGTTCGGACTGCTCGATCTTCGTCATGTAGTTGGCGCCAGATCGAGTTAACAGCAAATGGGAGTGGCCGGGGGCGATATAGGCGTGGCCCGGCAGCACGCGCTCGTTGCCGGCCGATTCCACGACGCTGATCTTGCACAGCGAATCGAGGCGGCGGGCAAAGGAACTCGTAAAACCTTCCGGCATGTGCTGTGCGATCAGGATGCCCGGGCAGTCGGACGGCATCTGCATGAGGAATTCGCGGATGGCTTCCGTGCCGCCCGTCGAGGCGCCGATGATGATCAGCTTTTCCGACGATGTCAGCGGACTCCTCAGCTGCGGCAGCGGGACCGTGGCCCCTGGAGCCGGCGTGTGCAGGGTGCGCGGCTTGATGCGGGCGCGCGCCGTGGCGCGGATCTTGTCCGCAATCAGTTCCGTGTATTCGCGCATACCGCTCTGGATCGAGATCTTGGGCTTGGTGACGAAGTCGACCGCGCCCAGTTCCAGCGCGCGCATCGTGATCTCGGAGCCGCGCTCCGTCAGCGACGACACCATCAGCACGGGCATCGGACGCAGGCGCATGAGTTTTTCGAGGAAGTCGAGGCCGTCCATCTTCGGCATCTCGACGTCCAGCGTGAGCACGTCCGGATTGGTGCGCTTGATCAGGTCGCGCGCGACGAGCGGATCGGGTGCGACGCCGACGACTTCCATGTCGGGTTGCGAATTGACGATTTCGGTCATCACGCTGCGGATCAGGGCGGAATCGTCCACGATCAGCACTTTGATCTTTGTCATTGGGATTGCCTTTCTTGTCAGAACAGGTCGACGGCGCCGGAGACGGGCGTGACCTTGAGGCGGCTGGCGTAATCGAGCTCGCGCTTCGCCAGCGTGTCGTTATGGGTCTGCATCAGCTTCTTGACGAGCACCTTGCCCGTGCGCGGGAAGAAATACACCTTGCGCGGGTAGATGTCGTTCAGGTCCTCGGCGACCACGGGTATCCGTTCCGTCTTGAGGAAGTTGATGACGAACGCCGCATTGCGCTCGCCCACGTTCATTGCGGAAAACCCACGCAGCACGGCGCCGCCGCCGAACACCTTCGCTTCCAGGTGCTCGCGCCGGGCACCCGTTTTCAGCAGGTCGTTGATCAGGACTTCCATCGCATACGTGCCGTAGCGCATCGAGGCCGAGACCGGGTTGCCGGGTTCGCCGCCGTCCGGCAGCATGAAGTGGTTCATGCCGCCCAGGCCCCGGGTGCGGTCGCGGATGCAGGCCGACACGCACGAGCCGAGCACCGTCACGATCAGCATGTCCTTCGCCGTGTAATAGTACTCGCCGGGCAGGATCTTGGCCGCGTCGCAGTCGAAGGTGCGGTCGTAATAGACGTTGGTGGCGAAATGGCTGTTCGTATCCATGGTCGGGTCCGTCGGGCGTCAGCCCTGGTGCAATTCGTAGACCGTCTTGCCGCGCAGGCGCAGCGCGTCGGAGACGTACAGGAAGTTCTCGGAATGTCCGGCGAACAGCAGCGCATCGGGCTTCATCAGGGGCACGAAGCGCGCCAGGATCTTGCGCTGCGTGGCCTTGTCGAAGTAGATCATCACGTTGCGGCAGAAAATGACGTCGAAAGGGCCCTTGACGTCCCAGCCGTCGGCCAGCAGGTTCAGCTGGCGGAACGTGATCAGCTGGCGCAGTTCCGGGCGCACGCGCACGAGGCCCTCCTGGGCACCCTTCCCTTTCAGGAAGAAGCGGCGCAGGCGCGCCGGATCCATCTTGTCGACCCGTTCGATCGGATAGACGCCGGCGCTGGCGGTGGCCAGCACGTTCGTGTCGATGTCGGTGGCGATGATGGCGACCGGGGGCGTGAGGGTGTCGAACGCCTCGCACAGGGTCATCGCGATCGAATACGGCTCTTCGCCGGTGGAACTCGCCGAACACCACACCGTGAGCGGCGTGCCGTGGCGGCCGCGGGCCCTGAGCGCATGCTCGGCCAGCAGCGGGAAATGGTGGGCTTCGCGGAAGAACGACGTCAGGTTCGTCGTCAGCGCGTTCGTGAACGACTCCCATTCGGCCGGCATGCGGCCCGCTTCCAGCGCATCGAGGTAGGCGGAGAACGAGTCGATGCCGTTCGCGCGCAGGCGGCGCGCGAGGCGGCTGTAGACCATCTCCTGCTTGCTGTCGGCCAGCGAGATGCCGGCACGCTGGTAGATCAGGCCGCGCACGCGCTCGAAGTCGGCGCGGGTGAACTCGAATTCCTTGCCGGTCTCGTGCCGGCCGGCGGCTCTTGTTTCCAGCCTTGTCGTTTGGGTAGTCGTTGTGGGCGGCACGTTGTTAGCCATGGGTTGCATTCGTTCTGCGGACCGCGCGCGGTCCGGGTTGTCCCTTGCGCCGCGCAGCCAGCTTTATGCCGCCATCCTGTCCATCAGGCCCATCTCGCTGGACGACATGAGCTTGTCGATGTCGATCAGGATCAGCATGCGCTCGTCGACGGTGCCGAGACCGGTCAGGTAGTCGGAGTTGAACGCGGTGCCCATCTCCGGCGCCGGCTTGATCTGGTCCGGGCTCAGGGTGGTCACGTCGGACACGCTGTCCACGACCATGCCCATGATGCGGCCGCCGATGTTCAGGATGATCACGACGGTGAACTGGTCGTAGGTCGGCGTGCCCAGGTTGAACTTGATGCGCATGTCGACCACGGGGATGATGATGCCACGCAGGTTGATGACGCCTTTGATGAATTCGGGAGCGTTGGCGATGCGGGTCACGGTCTCGTAGCCACGGATCTCCTGCACCTTCAGGATGTCGATGCCGTACTCCTCGGAGCCAAGGGTGAAGGCCAGGTATTCGCTGCCGCTGCCGTCGTGAGCATCGTTCGGCTTGTTCGTCGGTTGGATGGACATGTCAATTCCTATCGAAGGGAGGTGTTAAGTGGTTCAAAAAAGGACGGATTCGTCGGACAGCTGGCGCGACGAGCGCAGCAGCGCGGCCACGTCCAGGATCAGCGCCACGCCGCCGTCGCCGAGGATGGTGGCGCCGGAGATGCCGGTCACCTTGCGGTAGTTCGCTTCCAGGTTCTTCACGACGACCTGCTGCTGGCCGACCAGTTCGTCGACGAACAGCGCGGCCTTGCGGCCTTCCGCCTCGAGGATCACGAGGATCCCCTCGCACGGATCGGTAAGGCGCGGTTCGATGTTGAACATCTGGTACAGCGGGATCAGCGGCAGGTATTCGCCACGTACCTTGACGACGCGGCCCTGGCCGTGGATTTCCTTGACGTCGGCGCGCGCCGGCTGCAGCGATTCGACGACGAAGCCGAGCGGCAGGATATAGATCTCGTCGCCGCTGCGGATCGACATGCCGTCCAGGATCGCCAGCGTGAGCGGCAGGGAGATCAGGATCGTCGTGCCGAAGCCGCGCGCCGAGCGGATGTCGATGGTGCCGCCCAGCGCCTGGATATTGCGCTTGACGACGTCCATGCCGACGCCGCGGCCCGACACGTCGGTGACGATTTCCGCCGTCGAGAAGCCCGGGGCGAAGATCAGCTGCCAGACGTCGGCGTCGCTCATGTTGTCCGACACGGCCAGGCCGTTTTCCTTCGCCTTGGCCAGGATGCGTTCGCGATTCAGGCCACCGCCGTCGTCCGCGACCTCGATCACGATGTTGCCGCCCTGGTGCGCCGCCGACAGGAACAGGCGGCCCGACTCCGACTTGCCGGCGGCCATGCGCGCGGCGGGCATCTCGATGCCGTGGTCGATCGAGTTGCGCACGAGGTGCGTGAGCGGATCGACGATGCGCTCGATCAGGCCCTTGTCCAGTTCCGTCGCGGCGCCGTTCGTGATGAAGTCGACCTTTTTACCCAGCTTGCCGGCCAGGTCGCGCACCATGCGCGGGAAGCGCGAGAACACGAAGTCCATCGGCATCATGCGGATCGACATGACGGATTCCTGCAGGTCGCGCGTGTTGCGCGTCAGCTGCGCCACGGATTGCAGCAGGCGCTGGTGCAGCATCGGGTCCAGGCCCGAGCTGCGCTGTTCGATCATCGCCTGGGTGATCACGAGTTCGCCGACGAGGTTGATCAGCTGGTCGACCTTTTCGATCGACACGCGGATCGACGACGATTCGCCGCCCTGCGCGTGGCTACCCTCGGCCGCCTTCTTCGCAGCCTTCTTTTCCGCCGCCACTTCGGTGATGTCGAGCGGCTCCGGGCGCGCCGGGGCCGGCGGCGGAGCCTCGGCCACGATGCCGGCCTCGCGGCGGATCTGCTCGATCGGCTGGAAGAAGCCGTAGCCCAGTTCGTCGTCGGTCGGCTCGCGTGGGCCGGCGTCCTCGGGGTCGGCCGGGTCGAAGAAGCCGTAGCCCTGCTCTTCCTCGATGCGGGCGCGTTCCGCCGCTTCCCTGGCGCGCTGCTCGGGCGTCAGCGGAGGCGCCTCGAAGATCTTCAGGTCGCCCGGGTCGAGCACGAAGGAGCAGATGGCGATGATGTCGTCCAGGCTCTCGTGCGTCGTGATGATCAGCGCGGTGCGCCCGGCCGTCAGCGGCACGACGGAGACGCGGCCCAGGAGGCCGAGTTCGTCCACGAGCGCATCGACGTCGCGCTTGGCGAGGTCGGGCAGCTCGATCTTGTAGCGGTGCGCGCCCTCGGCGACCTGCTGCTTCGGTTCGGCGTGCAGGAACGAGGGCACGGTCGGCTGGTGCGTCGGCACGATCACGCCTTCGGACAGGTCGTGCAGCATCATGCGCACGTTGGCGACGGCCTCCTGGTCGACGTCCGCACCGTTGCGGTGGCCGTCGAGCTGCATCTTGAGGATGTCCTTGGCGGCCAGGAAAGCGTCCACGTGCTGCGCGGTCAGCGCCATCTCGCCCTTGCGGATGCGGTCCAGCAGGGACTCGAGCACGTGCGTCACTTCGCTCATGTCGTTCAGGCCGAAGGTCGATGCCCCGCCCTTGATCGAATGGGCGGTACGGAAGATCGCGTTCAGGTCTTCCGGGTCCGGCGAATCGATATCGACGGCCAGCAGCAGACGCTCCTTCTCGGCGAGCAGCTCTTCCGCCTCGTCGAAAAAGACCTTGTAAAACTGGCTGATGTCGATGGTCATGTCATTATCCGTCTGGTGCAATCGGCGCGGCCAGGTGCCGTCAGCCGATGACTTTCTTGACCACCTCGATCAGGCGCTGCGGGTCGAACGGCTTGACCAGCCAGCCGTTGGCGCCGGCCGCGCGGCCCTTCGACTTCATGTCTTCGGACGACTCGGTGGTGAGCATCAGGATCGGGGTCTTCTGGTAGCCCGGGAGGCTGCGCAGCGACTTGATCAGGGTGAGCCCGTCCATCTTCGGCATGTTCTGGTCGGTCAGGACCAGGTCGACGGTCTGCTGCTTTGCCTTTTCCAGGCCATCCTGTCCGTCGACCGCTTCCACCACCTGGTAGCCCGCGGCCTTCAGGCTGAACGCCACCATCTGGCGCAGGGAACTGGAATCGTCGACTGCGAGAATTGTTTTTGCCATCTTTTTGCTCCTGCTGTTTTATGTCACTGCCGTTGTGCGGCTATCGTATCTGATCAGACGGGGTCAGAGCCCAACCGAGAAATTCGGGCTCTGACCCCGCAGGCTAAAATAATTCGATATCACCACTCTCGAGGTGGCGCTGTTCCACCGACTTGCGCAGCATGCTGCGCAGCTCGAGCGACTGGATCGCCAGCGCCATGCTCACCTTGCCGAGGCGTTCGACGATCTCGTCGCCGTCGCTCTCCGGCAGGATGCCGTCGCCATGCTCGGACAGCGTCGTCAGGAACTCGCGCAGGCCCGTCACGCGGCGCAAAGTGCGGTCCAGCAGCTGGCTCGTCATGTCCTGGAACTGCATGCTCGTCACCGCCGCGTTCACGTGGCCCGCAATTTCGCCCGACATCGTCGTCAGGCACGCACTGTCCTCCGCCGTCGGCGCCTGGCCGGCCAGCAGGCGGTTGATCGCTTCCTGGCGCGCATCGACCACGTTGTGGATCGCCATGAAGCTGCTCGTCAGCTTTTCGACGGCTTCTTCCAGCAACAGCGTCGTCTGCACGAGGTCGGTCTCGACTTCGGACAGGTGGCGCCTGCCATGGTCGGACACGCCCGACAGGAGGCGCTTGACGTGTGACCCGAGAATCTTTTTTCTTGTCGTCATAAATCCTCCAGAACATCCCGCCCGTTATTTCTTCGCCGCCGGCGCCTTGTCGTGCGCCAGACCGCCACCCGTCGCTTCGGCGACCGCCTTCACCGCCGCGTCCGTGCTCTCGCCCGGCACGTCCAGCGGCGTACCGTCGTGCAGCACGGCGTTCTCGGTCCGCTTGTTCATCACGAGGATGCTGATGCGGCGGTTGATCGGGTTGAACGGATCCGCGCGGTCGAGGTGGACGGCCGAGCCGAGGCCCACCACGCGCAGGATCTTGGCGTCGGACAGACCGCCGTGCACCAGTTCGCGGCGCGACGCGTTGGCGCGGTCGGCCGACAATTCCCAGTTCGTATAGCCCGCCGGCGTCGAATACGGCGTGGAATCCGTGTGGCCCGACAGGCCGATGCGGTTCGGCACGTCGTTCAGCACGAGGCCCAGCACGTCCAGGATGTCGCGGGTGTACGGCTGCAGCTCGGCACTCGCGGAGGCGAACATCGGGCGGTTCTTTTCGTCGACGATCTGGATGCGCAAGCCTTCGCTCGTCACGTCCAGCAGCAGCTGGTTCTTGTACTTGCGCAGCAGCGGATTGGCATCGATCGTCTGCTGGATGCGTTGCTTGAGCTCTTCCAGGCGCGCCGCTTCTTCCTTCTCGAGCGCCTCGCGCGCGGACTTCAGGTCCATCGATTTCTTGTTGGGTTCGACATCGCCGTTCTTGACCTGGCCATTGCGGCGCGTCAGGTCCTTGCCGCCGCCCTGCAGGATCGAATTGCTGTTGCCGGCGCCCGTGCCGCCCTGCATGGCGACTTTCAGCGGCGTCTTGAAGTAATTCGCGATGCCTTCCATGTCGCCCTTCGTGGTCGAGCCGAGCAGCCACATGAGCAGGAAGAACGCCATCATCGCCGTCACGAAGTCGGCATACGCGATCTTCCAGGCGCCGCCATGATGCCCATGGCCGCCCTTCTTGACGCGCTTGACGATGATCGGCCGCTGGCCTTCTTCAGCCATGCGTCGCTCCCGCGGCGTTCAGGTGAATCATGCGCATCATCACTTGCTCTTGGCTTTCTTGATGTGGTCCTCGAGTTCGGCGAAGGTCGGGCGCTCGGTCGAATACAGCACCTTGCGGCCGAATTCGACGGCCAGCGCGGGCGCGTAGCCGTTCAGGCTGGCGAGCAACGTGACTTTCACCGTCTGGAACATCTTGGTCGATTCCTCCAGCTTCTGTTCGAGCAGGCTGGACAGGGGGCCGACGAAGCCGTACGCCAGCAGGATGCCGAGGAACGTGCCGACCAGCGCGTGCGCGATCAGGATGCCCAGTTCGGCCGGCGGCAGGCCCACGGATTCCATCGTGTGCACGACGCCCATCACGGCCGCCACGATACCGAACGCCGGCAGGCCGTCGCCCAGCTTGGCGATGCAATGCGCCGGGACCGCACCCTCATGATGGTGGGTCTCGATCTCGTTGTCCATCAGGTTCTCGATCTGGAACGCGTCCATGTTGCCCGAAACCATCAGGCGCAGGTAGTCGGTAATGAATTCGACAACGTGGTGGTCCGCCAGCACCGCCGGGTACTTGGAGAACACCGGACTCTGCTCCGGGGCTTCGATATCGCCTTCGATCGACATCAGGCCCTCCTTGCGCACCTTGGACAGGACGTCGAACAGCAGCGACATCAGTTCCATGTACATCTCGCGCGTGTATTTGGAGCCCTTCAGCAGCGTGGGCAGCGCGGCCAGCGTGGCCTTCACGGCCTTCGGGCTGTTACCGACGAAGAATGCGCCGGCCGCGGCGCCGCCGATCATGACCAGTTCGAGCGGCTGCCACAGCGCCGCCAGGTGACCGCCGTTCATCGCGAAGCCGCCGAAGACGGCAGCGAGGACTACAACGTAACCAACAATGACAAACACGGGACTCCCGATGCGTGAACCCGGGGCTGGCCCGGTCTGGAGTCAAGCTGATGAATCCAGAGAGAAATATTTACGTAGAGAACTAGATTAGCTTGAGAATCGACTACGGGCAAGCGAAAGTGCCCTCTAGCTCGTCAAAATTGCCAAAGATAGAGAATTTTCTTACTGTTAGTCGCGACAACGCGACGGTCCGGTATTCTTCCGGGAATGTCGAATTCATAACTTAGCAGCATGCTACCGGGTCGCATTTCGGCTTCCGCCTTGCGCCAGAGACCGGGCATCGCAGCCGGTGACAGATAGGCGAACACGACGTCGTAGTGACCAAAATTTACCGTTTCATAATCCCCGCGGACGAAGCGCGCCCGGCTGCCCGACAGCGCCGCGCGCAGCCGGCTCACGCACCACGGCAGCGGCGCCAGTTCGATGCCGTCGACCTGGCTGTCGGGACGGCGCCGGGCCAGGTCGAGCACGAGTCCGCCCAGGCCGCTGCCGACGTCGGCGATGGCGAGCGGCCGGTCGGCCGGCAGCAATCCGGCAACAGCGTCCCAAGCGGCGCGTCCGGACGGGTAGTACGGCACCTGGGTGCGGAACGTGGACCAGTACACGAGCAGGAACAGCACGAACAGAACGAGGAACAGGCCGGGCGGCAGGTCCAGCCCGCGCGCGAGCAGCACGCAGGACGGAAACACGAGTTCGATCGCGCGCCACCAGACGGCGAGCCCGAGGCGCCAGGCGAGCAGCGCCGCCCATCCGCCCTGGACAAGGGCGACGGCGTCCCACGACGGCGCCGCGCCCAGGCGCGCGAGCAGCCAGACGGACAGCAGGGTCAGGGGGAAGGCGCCGGCCTGGGCCAGCAGCGCGCGCACGGACGGCGCATCCAGCAAACGACGCGGGGCAGGCGTATTCATGGCCTGCCCCGTGGCATGGTGCATCGGAAGATCACGTAACGGGATGAAGTGCTCAGGCGGCGGCGAGCGCGGCGTCCCTGGCCTTGCGGGTCTTGCCGGCGCGCGAAGGCATGTGGCACAGGCCGCACTGGTAATCGTTGTTCAGGTCGAGGGCGTTGACGACGTACTTGCCCTGGCATTTGCCGCACGGCGCCAGCACGAGCATATTACCCTGGAAGAAACGGACGAGGGTCCAGGCGCGGGTCAGCGACAGCAGCGGTTCTTCGCCCGGGGCCGGCGGCATCTGTTCCAGGTACAGTTTATAGGCCTTCATCACAGCCTGGATACCGGTGGCGCTCGCGTACTCGACGAGGAACTTGTAGATATTGATATACAGCGAAGCGTGGATATTCGGCTGCCAGGTCAGGAACCAGTCGGTCGAGAACGGCAGCATGCCCTTCGGCGGCGACACGCCCTTCAGTTCCTTGTAGAGCTTGATCAGGCGCTCGCGCGACAGGGTGACCTCGCTTTCCAGCAGTTGCAGGCGGGCACCGAGCTGGATCAGTTCGATGGCCAGCTGGATTTCCTGGGCTTCCGAGACGACGCTTTTCTTGCTCATTTTATTTGCTCCGATTCTGCTGCTGGTCTGCTGGCTGAATTCGGGGTCAGAGCGTGCTCTGACCCCGAATTTCGTTCGCTGCCGGGGGTTTGCTGTCAGGCGATTTCTTCKGCGGGCTGGCCRGCCATCAGGATGGCGGCGTGCGACTGGGCCAGGGCGCGGTCCTTGCTGTGGCTCGTCAGCATGCCGAGGATCGCGGCGTCGTCGAAGCGGAAGCGGGCCAGCATCATGTTGCCGCCGGCGAGTTTCAGGATCTGGGCGTTGCTCATGCCTTCGATCAGGTCGGCGATGTCGGCCGAGATGCCGAGGCGGAAAATTGCGGTGACCTTGTCTGCGCGGATCATCTGCTGTGCCAGCATCAGGTAGCTCAGGTTCGCATCACGAATTTCAGCCATCATGTCGTTCGCAGTCATTTCCATCTCTCCGTGTGATCGTCTCTGTAAGGCGTTAAGTGTTGCCGTTGAGATAGATTCTGACTGYGTGGAAACTTTTCGTGTATTGGAGAGTGTCTGTATTTTTGGTCCGGCAAAGACGAAGGCGACCCGTAGGAGTTTGTCTGACAAACCCTGCCGGATCATGGTCGCGCCCCTATGAAAACGGGCGGATGGGAGAGGTGATGCAACGGTGCTTTTCGGCCCCGCGACGCAGCCAACGACAGACTGCTGTGTTGGTTTACGTCAACGTTTTCGAGAACTTTAGGGTTTCTCAAAAAAAATTTTGTCCCTCAAGCAGCGTTTCAGACTCGTTATCGGATGCTGTTCGCCTAACTTTAGGGTTTCGGCAAACTTTTTTTAATCCGGTTCCGGACGTCTGAGAGGGTTATCGGATGCCTTTTGCGAAACTTTAGGGTTTCCACAAAAAATTTTTCCGAGGCCCAATCCCGCTCATCTGGATGGGTTATCGGACGGCGTTAGGAGAACTTTAGGGTTCCATGCAAAAAAAACCGAAAAAATTTCGACGGCAGGCATTCAATGCAAAAGTGACAATGTCGGCGATGGTTTTCTTGCTACACTGGCCTCACCGCTACCTTCAGGAAGCCCCCATGCCCCCTGCTACCCTCTGGGACATCAGCCCGACGATCTCGGCTGCCATCCCGGTCTGGCCCGGCGACACCCCGTTCGACGCCAGCCCCACCTGGGACATCAAGGATGGCTGCCCGGTCCGCGTCAGCCGCATGACGATGACGACGCACCTCGGCGCCCACACCGACGCCCCTTCTCACTACGACCCGCAAGGCCAGTCCATCGACGCGGTCGGCCTTGCGTCCTATCTCGGCCCGTGCCGGGTGATCGACTGCACCGGCGTCAAAATCGTCCTGCCGGCCGACGTCGCCGCCCACCTGGACCGCGTGCCCCCGCGCGTGCTGCTGCGTACCTATGCGCGTGCGCCGCAGGCCGCCTGGGATCCGGACTTTCCCGCCATCGCCGCCGCCACGATCGCCCTGCTGGCCTCGAAGGGCGTGATCCTGGTCGGCACGGATGCCGCCTCGCTCGACCCGCAGGATTCCAGGACGCTCGATGCCCACCACGCGGTGCGTCGCCACGGCATGGCGATCCTGGAAGGCATCGTGCTGGACGACGTGCCGCCCGGCGACTATGAACTGATCGCCCTGCCCCTGAAACTGGCCGGCATGGACGCCAGCCCCGTGCGCGCCGTGCTGCGCTCCCTGCCCGCCGCGGAGTCGGTATGAGCGCCGCCTACCTGACCGGGAGCGCGGAAACGCGCGCCGCCTGCGTCGCGCTGGACACGGCCGACCCGCTCGGCCCGCTGCGCGACCGCTTCGACCTGCCCGAGGGCGTCATCTACCTGGACGGGAATTCGCTCGGGGCCCGCCCGCGCACCGCGCTGGAACGGGCGCGCGAAGTCGTCGCGGCGGAATGGGGGCATGACCTCATCCGCAGCTGGAACACGGCAGGCTGGTTCGCCCTGCCCGGCCGGCTGGGCGACCGCCTCGCGCCGCTGATCGGCGCGCGGGCCGGCGAGGTCGTCGTCACGGACACGACGTCGCTGAACCTGTTCAAGGCGCTGGCCGCGGCGCTGGCGATCCAGGCCGGGCGCGACCCGGCCCGCAAGGTCATCGTCACGGAACGCAGCAACTTCCCCACCGATATTTATATGGCGGATGGCCTCGCGCGCTGGCTGGACCGCGGTTACCGGCTGCACCTCGTCGACTCGCACGACGACCTGGACGCCGCCATCGACACCGACTGCGCCGTACTGATGCTCACGCACGTGAACTACCGGACGGGCCGCCAGCACGACATGGCCGCGCTCTCCGGCCGCGCGCACGCGCGCGGCGCGCTGGCCGTGTGGGACCTCGCCCATTCGGCCGGCGCGGTCCCCGTCGACCTGCACGGCGCCGGCGCCGACTTCGCGGTCGGCTGCACCTATAAATACCTGAACGGCGGCCCGGGCGCTCCCGCATTCATCTGGGTGCCGCGGCGCCACCAGGCCGCGTTCCGCCATCCGCTCACGGGCTGGTGGAGCCATGCGGCGCCGTTCGCGATGTCGCACGGATTCGAAGCCGCCGAGGGCATCGGCCGCGCGCTGTGCGGCACGCAGCCGGTGGTGTCGCTGGCGCTCGTCGAATGCGGGCTGGAGATCTTCGAGGCCACCAGCATGGCCGCGCTGCGCGCCAAGTCGCTGGCGCTCACGGACCTGTTCATCGCGCTCGTGGAAAGCCGCTGCGCCGCGCACCCGCTGAAGCTCGTCACGCCACGCACCCATGCCGAACGCGGGAGCCAGGTCAGCTTCACGCATCCGCACGGCTATGCGGTGATGCAGGCGCTGATCGCGCGCGGCGTCATCGGCGACTACCGCGAGCCGGAGATCATGCGCTTCGGCTTCACGCCGCTGTACACGCGCTTTGCGGACGCCTGGGACGCCGTGGAAAACCTGCGCGACATCCTCGACCGCGAAGCCTACGACACCCGCGCCGCGCGCGGCGCCGTGACCTGAGGAGGCCGCATGGACAAGAAACGCAACGCCCCGCAATGGCATGGCGCGCAGATGGAGTTCAGCGGCAGCATGAGCTACGGCGACTACCTGTGCCTGGACAAAATCCTGTCGGCCCAGCACCCGCGCTCGCCGAACCACAACGAGATGCTGTTCATCATCCAGCACCAGACGAGCGAGCTGTGGATCAAGCTGATGCTGCACGAACTGCAGGCCGTGCGCGCCCACATCCGCGCCGGCGACCTGCCGCCCGCTTTCAAAATGCTGGCGCGGGTGGCGCGCATCATGGACCAGCTGGTCCACGCCTGGGACGTGCTGGCGACGATGACCCCGCCGGAGTACAGCGCGATCCGCCCCTACCTGGCATCGTCCTCGGGTTTCCAGTCGTTCCAGTACCGCGAACTGGAATTCATCCTGGGGAACAAGAACGCCGACATGCTGGCCGTGCACAAGGCATCGCCCGAACACCATGAACTGCTCGAACGCGAACTGCACGCGCCATCGATCTACGACGAGGCCGTGCGCCTGCTGGACCGCTCCGGCCTCGCCATCGCCCCAGGCCGCCTGGACACCGATCCGACGCGGCCGACCGTCCACGACGATTCCGTGATGGCGGCCTGGCTCGAGGTCTACCGCGATCCCGAGCACCACTGGACCCTGTACGAACTGGCCGAGAAGCTGGTCGACCTGGAGACGGCGTTCCGCTTCTGGCGCTTCCGCCACGTGTCGACCGTGGAGCGCATCATCGGCTTCAAGCCGGGCACGGGCGGCACGGCGGGCGTCAGCTACCTGCGCAAGATGCTGGACGTGGTGCTGTTTCCGGAGCTGTTCGCGCTGCGGACGGCGTTATAGTCGCGCGTCATCGTAGAATGGTCGGCATCATCACAAGGAGTGGACATGAAGTGCGACATCCTCACGCTGGCCGGCCTGTGGAACTCGGGCCCGCAGCACTGGCAGACCCACTGGGAACGTAAATACCCGGCGTGGACGCGGGTGCCGCACCGCGACTGGAACAATCCCGACCGCGACGAATGGGTGGCCGAACTGGACGCCGCCATCGCCCATTGCGAAGGCCGCCCGATTCTCGTGGCGCACAGCCTCGCCTGCTTGCTGGTGGCGCAGTGGGCAGCCTCAGGCTCCAGGCTGAAGGTGGCCGGTGCCTTCCTCGTCGCGCCGAGCGACGTCGAGGCGCCGTCGTACCCGATAGCCGCCAACGGCTTCCGGCCGATCCCGCTGGCGCCGCTCCCGTTCCCGTCCATCGTCGTCGCCAGCAGCAACGACGAATACGTGTCCCCGGCGCGGGCGCGCGCGTTCGCCGCGGCGTGGGGCAGCCAGCTGGTAGAGATCGGCCCGGCGGGCCACATCAACGGCGGCAGCGGCTACGGGCCCTGGCCTGAGGGCGAGGCGCTGCTCGACGAATTCTGCCGCGACCTGAACCCCTGACCCCAAGGATTGGCACGATGATTGCGCGGGCCGGCGCGCTCGATGCGCGCTTCTCCCTCTACCTCGACCTGGCGCGCGCGTGCGCCGCGCTGGCCGTCGTGGTGGCGCATTTCCGCTATTTCCGCATCCTCGACGATGCCCAGATCGCCCTCGTCCCCGACTTCGGAAGGGTGGCGGTGATCGCGTTCTTCGTGCTGTCCGGCTTCGTGATCGCCTACAGCGCCGAACACAAGAACCTCACCGCGCGCAGCTATGTCGTGGCCCGCGCGGCGCGCCTGTACTCCGTCGCACTGCCGGTGCTGATCCTGGCGTTCATCCTGGCCACGAGCGTGCACGGCCTGCTGGACATGCCGGTCGACGAGGCATACCAGTTGCGCCGCCCCTGGCTGTACGTGCCGTTCCACCTGGCCTTCCTGGGCGACGCATGGCATTTCGTCGAACGCCCGCCCTGGCTGGTTCCGTACTGGTCGCTCAATTACGAAGCGTGGTACTACGTCCTGTTCGGCGTCGTCCACTTCCTGCGCGGCCGCCGCCGCTGGCTCGCCACCGGTGTCGTGCTGGCCCTCGTCGGCCCGCGCCTGTGGCTGCTGTTGCCCGTGTGGCTGTCCGGCGTCGCGCTGTACCGTTACCAGTCGCGCCTGACGTTCGGGGCGGGCATCGCGCGCGCGGGCTGGTTGCTTTCCGTTGTCCTCATCGGCCTGTGGGGCTGGTCCGATCCGGAGACGTATCTGCGCGGCGTCGCCACCGGCCTGTGGCCTTTCCCCGGCATCCGCATGGGCAGCGCCGACCGCGTGCTGGCCGACTATGTCGTCATGCTGCTCATCCTGGTAAATTTTGCCTGCGCCCGCGAGGCCAGGTTCGACGGCCTGCTGCGCCTGGCCCGGCCGATCCGCTTCGTGGCCGGGCACACGTTCACGCTGTACCTGTCGCACGCCGTCGTGATCGGCCTGTGGCAGGCGGTGTTCCCGGTCGAGCGTGGCGCGGCGCACGAGATCTTTGCCATCGGCACCGCGATCGCACTCACGGCGCTGGTCCTGAATCCGCTTACGGAGGTGTTGCAGCGGGTGCTGAGGCGTGTGTTCAATGCCGGGCTGGCGCTGGGGGCGCGGGTACGGGCCTGAACGCCTGCGCGCCCGTGTCGGCATCTTGCTGGCATTGTCGGTTAGTTGCAATCATCTGGATGTGTGAGTATGTGCGTATTTGCGATTCTGCAATTGCGCTATCCTGTGCAGTTTCATACCATCCATTTCCATTTCTCCAAGTGAAAACCGTTTTCCTGACGCACGTGCACCGACGGGTGCCTGCGCTGCTTGGCAAAGCACTGCTCGCGGGCGCCTTCGTCTGCATGCCCGGCGGCACGCAAGCCGCCACCGAACCCGGATTCTCCGACGACATACGGACACAAATCGTGCAAGGCTTGCATCGCGAGCTGGCCAGGGCCTTCGCGCTCGACAAGCAGCTTGCGCTCGATCCCGCCTTGCGCGCCGCAGCGGAGAAGATCGCCGAGGAACACCTGGCACGCATCGACAAACTGTTTCCCGCCTGGGTGGACGAGGAGCGCGTCCACCAGTCCGAAGCCGGCAAGCCGCCACCGTCGGGATACGTGTCCTACGCCGTTTATGCGCGGATGCTCAATGAACTGTCGTTATGGCAGCTTGAACCCGGCGACGCTCACTACGAGGCCGCAACCCTGACCGCGCTACGCAACGGACCCAGTGTCTGCGAACTCGAAGGCGATACCCATTTCACCGATTTTGCGAGCCGCATCCTGCGCATCCAGGCCCTGCCCGCGGCGGAACGCGAGGCGATGCTGGAGGGCGAACGCCAGCTGCTGGCCCACTGGGGACAACCGCGTGCCAATCCTCCACCCTGGCCCGATCCGCTGCCGCAGCAGGCCGCCTATGCACTGCTCGAGCGCGGCCCGGCCGATGCCGCCCACCCGAGGCTCGCGCTGCCGCCCTTGGTGGCATATGCCGTGCTCGGCAACGATAAGGACTATGCCGCCCTGGAGCCCATGGAACGTTGCATGCTTCAGCAGTGGTGGCTGCGCGAAAGCCTGCGCCAGGGCGTCGCACCGGCCGCCGCACTGAACGCTTTCCGTTACGGCACGATGCTGACCGCCGTCGACCGCATCGGCAACGCCTGGGACAAGCCGGGCACGGCGAACGTCAAGGATCCCGCTGGCCGGCCGCCCTATCCAGTCATCGCCAGGAGCTTCATGGCAACCGGCGTCACGACCGTGAACGTACGGCTGGATGCCGACGGCAAACCGCTGGACGCGGCCGTCATCGGCCGCAAGGTCGTCGTGCCCGGCATCCGCGGCGTGCGCCCGGTCGCGTTCGAAAACGTCTTCGATGCCGCGACCGTGAAATTTGCGACGGACGAAGCCCGCCATTACAAAAAGCCGTCCGATAACGCGCCGAACAAATTGCAGATGAGCTGGAGCCTGGACGACGACGATAAAAAAACCGACGCGCCGAAAGGAGCCAAGCAATGATGCCGGCTTCACGATTATCGCGTGCGCTGTTACGCCAACTGGCAGCCTGCACCCTGGCCGCCGTGGCCGGTGCAGCCATGCCGGGCCTGTCCCGCGCGGAAACGCCGGCGCTGACGACGGAGACCATGAAATCCTTCGTGAAGGGCGATTTCGCCGCACTGGATAAAGAAAACGAACGCCTCAAGCACGGCACACAACTCCACCCCGAAGGCGCATCGGACGTCGAATATTTCCGCAATGGCCTGAGTGCCATGATCTCCAAAAAATCCGGCCACGACGAACGGTATCTGCGCGAACTCGAGGCGCTTACCCTGCAATGGGCGACCGAGCACCCGCAGTCGTCACTGGCCCACATCCTGTATGCGTGGACCCTGAAGGCGCATGCGTGGTCGTATCGCGGCGGCGGCTACGCCAAGGACGTGCCCCCCGAAGCATGGGCAGACTTCCACAACGGCCTGCAGCGCGCCGCCAGGTATCTGCAGGATCATGCGGACGTCGCCTTGACGGACTCGTCCGCCTATGACCTGTTGCTGGATATCGGCAACGGCCTGGACTGGGATATCGAGACACTCAAGGCAATCCAGCAGGAGGGCCTGAAGCGCAACCCGAACGATATCGAGCTGTACTTCGACATGCTGAATCCGCTGTTGCCGAAATGGCACGGCAATGCAAGGATGCTGGACGACTACATCCGCGAGGTCACGAAACAGACGCAGGCCGTCTATGGCACGGGCATGTATGGGCGGCTGTACGCGCTGGCTGCCCAGAAGGAGTTCGGCCACGCGTTGTTCGAGGACAGCCTCGCCGACTGGCCCACGATGAAAAAGAGCTACGACGACATGCTGGCCCGTTTTCCCAGTTCCGGCCGTCTCAACCGCTACGCCTACTTTGCATGCCTGGCCAAGGATCGGCCCACGCTGGGGGCGCTGCTGGAGAAGATCGGCAAGAAGATCGACGTCTCGCTGTGGGGCCCCAACTCGCAGCGCAGCCTGGAATCCTGCCAGCGCGGGGCCAAGGAATCCCCGACCGACAGCAAGGACGAGCCGAAGCCCGACAAAAAAGGCCGGGCAAGCCCGGCCTCCCTGTAGCAATGCCGCCGGCGCTTATTTGGCGCCGGTCGCCAGCAGCATCTCGTTGAGACGCTTCACGAACGCCGCCGGATCCGCCAGGTTGCCGCCCTCGGCCAGCATGGCCTGGTCGAACAGGATGTGCGCCCAGTCGGCGAAGCGCGGGCTCGCGGCGTCCTCGTACTTCAGGCGCGTGACGAGCGGGTGGTTCGGGTTGATCTCGAGGATGGGCTTCGACTCCGGCGCGTTCTGGCCGGCCGCCTTCAGCATGCGCACAAGGTTCGCGGACAGTTCATGCTCGTCCGCCACGAGGCAGGCCGGCGAATCGATCAGGCGGAAGGTGACGCGCACGTCCTTCGCCTTGTCGGCAAGCGCGCCCTTCATCTTCTCGACGAGGTCCTTGTACTGCGTTTCAGTTTCCTCGTGCTCCTTTTTCTCGGCCTCGTCCTCCAGCTTGCCCAGGTCCAGGCCGCCCTTGGCGACGGACACCAGTTCCTTGCCGTCGAAGTCGTTCAGGAACGACAGCATCCATTCGTCCACGCGGTCGGTCAGCAGCAGCACTTCGACGCCCTTCTTGCGGAAGATTTCCAGGTGCGGGCTGTTGTTCGCGGCGTTGTAATTATCAGCCGTGACGTAGTAGATCTTGTCCTGGCCTTCCTTCATGCGGCCGATGTAGTCGGCGAAGGAGACGGTCTGCTCCGCGGAATCCGTGTGCGTGGAAGCGAAGCGCAGCAACTTGGCGATGCGGTCCTTGTTGGTGGCATCCTCGCCGATGCCCTCCTTCAGCACCTGGCCGAATTCCTTCCAGAAGGTCACATATTTGTCTTTACCTTCCTGCTCCTCGCTGTTGGCCATCTCCTCGAGCATGCCCAGCACGCGCCTGGTCGAGCCTTCGCGGATCACGCGCACGTCGCGCGACTCCTGCAGGATCTCGCGCGAGACGTTCAGCGGCAGGTCGTTCGAATCGATCACGCCCTTCACGAAGCGCAGGTAGATCGGCATCAGCTGCTCGGCGTCGTCCATGATGAAGACGCGCTTCACGTACAGCTTGATGCCGCCGCGCTTGTTGCGGTCCCACAGGTCGAACGGCGCGTGGCCCGGCACGTACAGCAGTTGCGTGTATTCGCTGCGGCCTTCGACGCGGTTGTGCGTGTACGCGAGCGGCGGCTGGAAGTCGTGCGAGACGTGCTTGTAGAATTCCTCGTACTGCTCTTTCGTGATGTCGGATTTCGAGCGGGCCCACAGCGCGGACGCCTGGTTGACGGTCTCGAAGTCGTCGAGGGCGACGGTTTCCTTCTTCTCTTCGTCCCACTCTTCCTTCTTCATCAGGATCGGCAGGGAGATGTGGTCGGAGTACTTGCGGATGATGGACTTCAGCTTCCACGACGACAGCAGTTCGTCCTCGCCTTCGCGCAGGTGCAGGATGATGTCGGTGCCGCGATTCGTCTTCTCGATCTGCTCGATGGTGTAATCGCCCTCGCCCGTCGATTCCCAGCGCACGCCGGCGGCTGCGTCCGCGCCCGCGCGGCGGGTCTCGACGGTGACGCGATCGGCCACGATGAAGGCCGAGTAGAAGCCCACGCCGAACTGGCCGATCAGCGCGGCGTCGGCCTGCTGGTCGCCCGACAGCCTGCTGAAGAATTCCTTGGTACCGGACTTGGCGATCGTGCCCAGGTGCGAGATCGCCTCGTCGCGGCTCATGCCGATGCCGTTGTCGGAAATGGTGATCGTGCGGGCCGCCTTGTCGAACAGGACCTTGATCTTCAGCTCATGGTCGTTGCCGTACAGGCTGTCGTGGTTGATCGCTTCGAAGCGCAGCTTGTCGGCCGCGTCGGATGCGTTGGAAATCAGTTCACGCAGGAAAATCTCCTTGTTGGAATACAAGGAGTGGATCATCAGTTGCAGCAGCTGTTTGACTTCTGCTTGGAACCCAAGGGTTTCTTTTTCGGCTACAGCCATCTTATTTCCTCGTTGCTAACAGGGGTGGACAGACCGGATCGATATTGGGATAACGCCAAGGATTTCAAGAGCCTTTTTGCCGGACCGCATTTTTACTCGTTCTTAACATAAGGAAACTTTGTACATACGCTAATTTTCTCGACTTTTTGACGACGTCGGCATAACGTGACGCTCCGTCGAAATATTTTTGCGCGGGCGTGTCGAAACCGTGGAAGCCCGATCGTCGTACGGATAGCGGCGCCGGTCATTACCGAAGCCGCCGACCATTTACCCGAACAGGAGAACATCATGACCCAGCAAGTGCGTCCCATCCCCGAAGGCTTCCATACCATCACCCCGCACCTCGTCTGCAGCGGCGCGGCCGACGCGCTGACGTTCTACAAGCAGGCGTTCGGCGCCGTCGAGACGAGCCGCATGCCCGGCCCGGACGGCAAGATCATGCATGCCCAGATGCGCATCGGCGACTCGCTGTTCATGCTGGCCGACGATTTTCCGGACTATGGCAGCGTCGGTCCGCTGGCCCTGAAGAACACGCCCGTCTACATCCACCTGTATGTCGAGGACGTCGACGCCCTGTACGCACAGGCCGTGGAAGCGGGCGCCAAGCCCATCATGCAGGTGGCCGACATGTTCTGGGGCGACCGCTACGGCCAGCTCGAAGACCCGTTCGGCCACCGCTGGTCGATCGCCACCCACAAGCGCGACATGACGCCCGAGCAGATGCGCGAAGAGATGCAGAAATCGATGGCCATGGGCCAGGGCTGCGAAGGAGCACAGCAATGAAATTCATCGTCATCGTCAAGGCCAGCGAGGCCTCCGAAGCCGGCGTGATGCCGAGCGAAAAACTGTTCGCGGACATGGGCCGGTTCAACGAGGAACTGGTCAAGGCCGGCGTCATGCTCGCGGGCGAAGGCCTGCATCCCAGTTCCAAAGGCGCCCGCATCCGTTTCAACGGCGACCAGCGCACCGTCATCGACGGCCCGTTCGCCGAGACGAAGGAACTCGTGGCCGGCTTCTGGATGATCGAGGTCAGCTCGAAGGAAGAAGCCATCGAGTGGTTCAAGCGCTGCCCGAATCCGCACGAAGGCGTCGAGAGCGAAATCGAGATCCGCCAGGTGTTCGGTCCCGACGACTTCGGTGCGGAATTCACGCCCGAACTGCGCGAGCAGGAAGACCGCCTGCGCGAGCAGATGGCTGCACGCTGAGGAGCCGGTCATGCAGTTCATGCTCATCCGCACCGACAACGATGCGCGCGCCGCGGCGGCCGATCCGCAGGCCGTGCTGGACGACCTGCTGCGCCGGCTGCCGTCCGGCCAGCCGGCCGACGCCGATATGTCGGGCGTCGCTACGCCCCGCCCCCCTGCGCTCGCGCTGGCCTTCGTCCCGGATGCCGCAGCGCGGCGCCTGAAGCTGTGGCCCGGCGGCGAGGCCGTGACGGCCGGGCCGTTCCCGGCCGCAGAGCGCCTGCCGGCCGGCTTCGCCGTATTCGAGGCCCCCTCGCGCGCCGCCGCGCTGGCGTGGCTGCGCGACCTGGGCCTCGCCCCGGCCGACGGCACCGTCACGCTGGAATTGCGCGAGACTGGCTGCCCCGGCGGCTGTGCCGGCATCCCGCCCGGCGCGGCTGGCGACGACACGTGTTACGCCATCCTGCTGCGCTCCGACGCCGCCACCGAGCGCGACAACATCCCGGCGCAGGAAAAGCTCGACCGCCTGAACGCGTTCAACGCCGTCCACGCGGCGGCGGGCACGCTGCTGGCCGGCGACGGCCTGAAGTCCACGGCGCGCGGCGCGCGCGTGCGCGCGGCGAACGGCAGCGCCAACGTGATCGACGGCCCGTTCGCGGAAGCCAAGGAATTGATCGCCGGCTTCTGGATGATCCGCGCGCCCTCGATCGATGCCGCACTGGACTGGGCGCGCACGCTGCCCTATCCGACCGGCCCGGAGGTCGAGGTCGAGATCCGTCCCGTGGCCGCGATTGCGCCCATCCTTGCGCCGCTGGCGACGCCTGCGTCGCCGGCCGAAGCGGCCGCGCGGCTGCGCGAGGAAGCCAGCGTACGCGCCGAACAGCTGGACGCCGCCCTGCGCGCCGAACTGGCGCCGCAGGCGGCGTGGAACCGGCCGTGACGTCCACTTGCGCGCGGGGATGCGCATGACGGACGCCGCGGGCAAGGTCGTCGACGCCGTATGGCGCATGGAGTCGGCGCGCATCGTCGGTGCGCTGACCCGCATGCTGCGCGACCTGGGCCGGGCCGAGGAACTCGCCCAGGACGCGCTGCTGGAAGCGCTGGAGCGCTGGCCGGCGGACGGCGTGCCGGACCGTCCCGGCGCCTGGCTGATGCAGGTGGCCAAGCGGCGCGCCCTCGACCACCTGCGCCACCATGCGATGCACGCCAGCAAGGAAGGCGAGCTGAGCTGGGAAATGGACAATTTGCTGGCCGACGGCGGCAGCTTCCGCGATCCCGCCGAACTGGCCACGCTCGCGCAGGAAGCGGCCGATATCGACGACGACGTGCTGCGCCTGATCTTCGTGTGCTGCCACCCGGTGCTGTCGGCCGAGGCGCGCGCGGCGCTGGCGCTGAAGCTGCTGGGCGGCCTGGCGACCGGCGAAATCGCCCGCGCCTTCCTCGTACCGGAAGCGACGGTGGCGCAGCGCATCGTGCGCGCCAAGCGCACGCTGGCGGAGGCGCGCGTGCCGTTCGAGGTGCCGCGCGGCGAGGCGCTGAAGCCGCGCCTCGCGTCCGTGCTGCAGGTGATCTACCTGATCTACAACGAAGGCTATTCCGCGAGCGCGGGCAACGAGTGGCTGCGCCCCACCCTGTGCCGCGAGGCGCTGCGCCTGGGCCGCGTGCTGGCGGAACTGATGCCGGACGAAGGCGAGGTGCACGGCCTCGTCGCGCTGATGGAAATCCAGTCCTCGCGCGAGCGCGCCCGCACGGGACCGGACGGCGCACCGATCCTGCTGATGGACCAGGACCGCTCGCGCTGGGACCGGCTGCTGATCGGCCGCGGCCTCGCGGCGCTGGAGCGGGCCGGCCGCCTGGGTGCCCTCGGGCCGTATGCGCTGCAGGCCGCCATCGCCGCCTGCCACGCACGGGCGCTGACGCCGGAAGCGACGGACTGGGCCCGCATCGCCGCCCTGTACGACGCGCTGGCCCAGTTGATGCCGTCGCCCGTCGTGGAACTGAACCGCGCCGTCGCGCTGGGCATGGCCTATGGCCCGCAAGCGGGCCTCGCCCTCGCCGACACCTTGCTGGACGTGCCGGCGCTGCGCAACTACCACCTGCTGCCCAGCGTGCGCGGCGACCTGCTGGCGAAGCTGGGCCGGCACGCGGACGCGCAGGCCGAATTCGAACGGGCCGCGGGCCTGACGCAAAACGAGCGCGAGCGTGCGCTGCTGCTGGAGCGGGCGCGGGCGAGCGCACTGGCCGCCGGATAGGTAGGGTGGGCGTTTGAGGCCGGGGGCCTCAAACGAAACGTGCCCACGCGTAACGCCAACGAACCGCAAACGTCACGCGTGGGCACAGGGG
>NZ_JBFUDR010000024.1:0-35781 GCF_056404615.1 Massilia sp. P2_C2
GTGCCCACCCTACGCCGCGCTCAGCCCAGCTCCCGCTCCAGGAAGCGCCACGCCGATGCATCCTCCATCGCCGCCACGTTCAGCCGCAGCTTCGTGGACGGCAGCTGCGTGGGCGAGAACAGGCTGCCCGGCGCCAGCAGCAGGCCCTCGTCCATCGCGCGCGCGGCCAGCACGTTGGTGTCGCGGCCGCAGTCGGCCCAGGCGAACATGCCGGCCGTCGGCGCCGGTTCCAGGGTCATGCCCAGCGCCTCGACGCGGCGCAGCACCGGCGGCCGCACGGCGTCCAGGCGCGCGCGGATGCGGTCGAGGTGCTTGCGGTACACGCCTTCCGACAGGATCTTGTAGACCACACGCTCCCCGAGGTCGCTCGTGCTCAGGGTGGTCAGCATCTTGCGGTCGGCGAGGCGCTGGGCGAAATCGCCGGAGGCCGCGATGAAGCCCACGCGCAGGTTCGGTGCCAGCGATTTCGAAAAGCCGCCCAGGTAGATCACGCGCTGCAGCTGGTCCAGCGCCGCCAGCCGCGTCGCGCTCTGGGAACCGCCGGGGTGCAGGTCGCAATAGATGTCGTCCTCGACGACAGTGATGTCGTGGCGCTCCGCGATGCGCAGGATCTGGAACGCCTTCGCGGCCGACAGCGACGTCGAACTGGGGTTGTGCAGCACCGAGTTGATGATGTACAGGCGCGGCTGGTGCAATGCCGCCAGCGCCTCGAACTGGGCGAGGTCCGGACCGTCGGCCTGGCGCCGGATGCCCACCACCTTCAGCCCCATCGCCGCGAACGAGCCGAACATCAGGAACCATGCCGGATCGTCGACGAACACGGTGTCGCCGGGCCGGCAGAATTCGCGCGCGACGAGGTCGAGGGCCTGCGTCACGCCGAGCGTCGTCACGAACTGTTCGGGTGAGGCCGCGATTTCCAGCTCGGCCAGTTTGCGCTGCAATTGTTCGCGCAGCGGCGCATAACCCTGCGGGCTGGCGTAGTTCAGCAGCGCGCTGCCGTTCTGGCGGCTGACGGCGCGCAACGCATTCGCCACGCCCGGACCGTCCAGCCAGGCCGTGGGCAGCACGCCCGCCGCGCTCGACGGCTGGCCCGGCATTTGCCGGAACATATGGCGGACCAGCCAGACGACGTCCAGCGCGCGACTTTCCAGCGCAGCGGCGCTGTCCGGATCGTCGCGGCGCAACGCCGTGTTCAGCGGCGCGCGCTCGCGCACGAAAAAGCCGGCGCCGCGGCGCGACTCCAGGTAACCCTGCGCGACGAGACGGTCGTAGCTGGCCACGACGGTGAACGGCGATACGCCGTGCAAGGCGGCGAAGCGGCGGATCGAGGGCATGCGACTGCCCGCGCGCAGCTGCTTGTCGTCAATCCTGCTGCTCACCATCCGGACGATCTGGTCGGCCAGCGGTTCGCCCGAATCGCGCGACAGCAACGTGGGCATGATTGTATCGGTCATTTGTACAACACAGTATGCAAAGGGATATGGACAACTGTATCGGGACTGTACTGCCCGTCCGGTCTAGGATAACCCTGACCAAGGTTTGCTGCAACGACAACAGGAGAACCGATGCGTCCCACTTCCATCACCCCGGCGGGCGTTACCCCTGCCGCATCCGACGACATGCGCGGCATGCTGCTCGGCCTGGCCGGCGTCGCCATTTTCAGCCTCACGCTGCCGTTCACGCGGCTGGCCGTGCGCGAGCTCGATCCGCTGTTCCTCACGCTCGGGCGCGCGCTCGGCGCCGCCGTGCTGGCGGGCGGCTGGCTGCGCCTGCGCCGCGCCGCCCTGCCGGGACGCGCCGCCCTGTGGCCGCTGACCATCGTGGCGCTCGGCTGCGTGCTCGGCTTCCCGTTACTCAGTTCGCTCGCGATGCGCGCCGTGCCGGCGTCGCACGGCGCCGTGCTGGCGGGGCTGCTGCCGCTGGCGACCGCGCTGTACGCGGCGCTGCGCGGCTATGAGCGGCCGTCGAAGGGATTCTGGCTCGTCGCGCTGCTGGGCACCGGCCTCGTCCTCGTGTTCGCGCTGGGCCAGGGCGGCGGCGCCTTGCAGCGCGCGGACCTGCTGATGTTCGGCGCCATTGTCGCGGCGGCCGCGGGCTATGCGGAAGGCGGACGGCTCGCGCGCAGGCTCGGCGGCCAGGAAGTCATCTGCTGGGCGCTCGTGCTGGCCGCCGTCCCGGCCGCCCTTTTGTTGCTGACCTTGCCTGGCGACCAGCTCGGCCGCCTGGCCACGGCCGGCCCGGCCAGCTGGCTCGCATTCGGCTACGTCACCGTGTTTTCGATGTTCGTCGGCTTCTTTTTCTGGTATCGCGGCCTGGCGCTGGGCGGCGTGGCCAGGGTGGGGCAGGTGCAATTATTACAACCCTTCCTGTCGCTGGCCGGTGCCGCCGTGCTGCTCGGCGAGCCCCTTCTGCTTTCCAATGTCGGCTTCGCGCTGGCCGTGATCGCGACCGTCGCACTGGGCCGGCATATGCAGGTGCAACGATAATGAATATACAACCCGCGATGTGCATGCCCGCCCGCACGTACTACAATAGCTGCTTTCCTTTCAACCAATCCTGGGGAATCCATGTCCGTCTACGACAAACTCAAAGAGCTGAACATCACCCTGGCCGCACCGGCGACGCCGGCGGCCGCCTATGTCATGTACGCCCAGACCGGCAACCTGGTCTTCCTGTCCGGCCACATCAGCAAGAATGCGGACGGCACCGTGAATGCCGGCCTGCTGGGCAAGGACAAGACGACGGAACAGGGCAAGGCGGCGGCACGCGCCGTGGCCGTCGACCTGATCGGCACGCTGCAGGCGGCCGTCGGCGGCGACCTGAACCGCGTGAAGCGCATCGTCAAGGTGATGAGCCTCGTCGCGTCGACGCCGGACTACACGGAACAGCACCTCGTCACGAACGGCTGCTCGGAACTGCTGGGCGAAGTGTTCGGCGCCGCCGGCAAGCACGCGCGCTCGGCCTTCGGCGTGGCTTCCCTGCCGCTGAACGCCTGTGTCGAAATCGAAATGATTGTGGAAGTGGCATAAACAAGCTTTATTATCTTTATTATTGTTGTTTGTTAGCGCCACGGGGCATCGCAAAACCGTCGCGAGCGGCAGCAGTTCCGGTCGAGAAGCGCAGCCGTACTGGCGTACGGCCGGTCCGCCGTAGCGGAGCATCGCAGACCGGAACTGCAACGCGCAGCAGGTTTGGCGAGCCCCCACCGTAACGGAGCATGCCCATCAGGCGTGCTCTTCCTGAGAGAGCAGCCTACCCGGCGTGCTTTATAATGGCCGACGCACCACGAGGCCCTTCCTGTGAGACAAGTATGAAAATCGAAAACCCGAATCCCATCCAGTGGCAGTTCTCGGAACGCGCCCAGCAACTGCAAAGCTCGGCGATCCGCGAGATCCTGAAGATCACCCAGCGTCCGGAAATCATTTCCTTCGCCGGCGGCCTGCCCTCGCCCGCCACCTTCCCCGTGGAGCGCATGAAGGCGGCCTACGACAAGGTCCTGAGCGAAAACGGCAAGCAGGCGCTGCAATACGGCCCGACGGACGGCTACGCGCCGCTGCGCGAATGGGTGGCGAACTACCTGTCCACGGAAGGCAGCAAAATTCTGCCGGAGCAGATCCTGATGGTGTCCGGCTCGCAGCAGGCCCTCGACCTGCTGGGCAAGGTGCTGATCGACGAAGGCAGCCGCGTGCTCGTCGAAACCCCCAGCTACCTGGGCGCGCTGCAGGCGTTCTCGGTCTACCGTCCGGAATTCCGCTCCGTCGAGACGGACGACCACGGCCTCGTGCCGTCGTCGATCGAGCCGCTGGCCAAGGGCGCGCGCCTGTTGTACTCGCTGCCGAACTTCCAGAACCCGACCGGCCGCTCGCTGTCGGTCGAGCGCCGCCGCGAACTGGTCGAGACCTGCGCCCGCCTCGGCCTGCCGCTGATCGAAGACGATCCTTACGGCGCACTGTCGTACAAGGGCGAGCCGATGCCGCGCATGCTGTCGATGAACCCGGACGGCGTGATCTATATGGGCTCGTTCTCGAAAGTGCTGACGCCGGGCATCCGCCTGGGCTATGTCGTCGCCCCGCTGCCGCTCGTGCGCCGTCTCGAGCTGGCCAAGCAGGCCGCCGACCTGCACACGGCCACGCTGACGCAGATGGTCGTGCATGAAGTCGTCAAGGACGGCTTCCTGGACCAGCACATCCCGACCATCCGCAATCTGTACGCCAACCAGTGCCAGGTGATGCTGGACGCGATGGCCGAGCAGTTCCCGGAAGGCGTGACGTGGACCCGTCCGGAAGGCGGCATGTTCATCTGGGTCACGCTGCCGAAGCACATCGACGCCATGAAACTGCTGGACCAGGCAATCGCCGCCCGCGTCGCATTCGTCCCGGGCGGGCCGTTCTACGCCAATGAACCGGCCACGAACACGCTGCGCCTGTCGTTCGTGACCGTGCCGCCGGAACGAATCCGCGAAGGCATCGCCACCCTTGGCAAGCTGATCAAGGACCAGCTGTAATCCCCTGCGCGCGGGCCGCTCCGGCCCGCGCCAGCCCGGCGGCGCATGCCTGCCGCCGCGATCAACAATTGTTGAAGAATACAAACATTTGTTAGTTGCGAAAAAGTTACATATTTTTCCACCAGTAAAATAACTTATTACCCCATAGCAGCTCTGCGAGGTGTATGATTTTGCACGCAATCTAAGTGCATTTCTTGCAAAGCACCGAATGACCAACCCAGCGACCGTGCCGCTTGCCGACCCGCGCAAGCCCGCCATCCTCATCGTCGACGACGCGCCCGACAATCTCGGCACGTTGCGTACGATGATGCTGCGTCAGGGCTACCAGACCTTCGTGGCCACCTCCGGCGACCGCGCGCTGGACATCGCCCAGCGGGTCAAGCCCGACCTGATCCTGCTCGACGTCGTCATGCCCGGCATCGACGGCCTGGAGACGTGCCGCCGCCTGAAGGCGCTGCCGACCACGACGCGCATTCCCGTCATCTTCATGAGCGCGCGCGGCGACACCGAGGACGTCGTCGCCGGCTTCGACACCGGCGCCGCCGACTACATCGCCAAGCCGCTGCGCCTGGAAGAAGTCTGCGCCCGCGTGCGCGCCCATCTGCGCCTGCGCAGCAGCAGCGACACCCAGACCGAACAGGCCGACCGCCTGCGCATGCTCGTCAACAGCATGGACCAGGGCCTGTTGATCGTCGAACGCAGCGGCCGCGTGCAGTACGCCAACCCGGCCTGCGACCGCTACCTGGGCTATACGCCCGACGAACTGGTCGGCCGCGCGCTGAAGGAACTGCTGGACGGCAAGGAGTCCGGCGCTTATGAACGGCTCGATGCGATGAGCTACGGCACGCGCGAGGTGCAGATCCGCCACCGCGACGGCGGCCTGCGCGCGATGGACCTGACGATGACGCCGATGCACGCGGCCGAAGGCCTGTTCGTGGCGCTGCTGCACGACATCACGCATCACAAGCGCTCCGAGGACGCGCTGCAGCGCGCCGCGATGCTGGATCCGCTGACGCAGATCCCCAACCGCCGCCACTTCGACGACTTTCTCCACAAGGAATGGCAGCGCGCGATCCGCAACGCCCAGCCGCTGTCGCTGGTCGTGCTCGACGTCGACCATTTCAAGCTGTACAACGACACGCTCGGCCACGCGGCCGGCGACCTGTGTCTGCAAAAGGTCGCGGAAACGCTGCAGCTGCACGCCGCGCGTCCGACCGACCTGGCGGCGCGCTACGGCGGCGAGGAATTCGTGCTGCTGTTCGCAGAGACGCCGGCGGAAAGCGCGGTCCGTCTCGCCGAGATGATCCGCGCCGCCGTCGAGGCCCTGGAAGTGCCGAATCCGCGCTCGACGACGTCGCCCTGGCTCACGGTGTCCGTCGGCGTGGCGACGATCGTGCCGACGCAGCTGGACGCGATCGACAACCTGTTCGTGTGCGCCGACCGCGCCATGTACGCGGCCAAGGCCGGCGGCCGCAACCGCGTCGAGGCGACCGTCATCGGCGCCGCGTGGCATGTCGTGCAGGACGCCGCGCTGTATTAGACGCCTATCCCGGTAACCAATGCGGGAACGCCGCGCGCAAAACCTGCATCCAATGGTACACATCGAGCACGGACAAGCCGTTTGTCGCTCGTGCCCTCATCTGCTTTGTCCGTGCCGCAGAGGAGACCATCATGCTGTCACGACATTCTCGCAAGCCCGTTGTCGTCGCGTCGCTTGCCCTGCTGACCGCCTGCGGCGGCAATAACCACCACTCGCCACCGGAGTCCGATGCGGCGCTCGTCGCTGCCGGCAAGCAGGCGTTCCGCTTCGAGACCTTCGGCGACGAAGCCAAATGGACCGACACCCTGCACATGCATGAAGTGATCGCCTCATCCGTCGATCCGACCACCGCGCTTGCCGTCGGCCTCAAGGTCGATGCCGATGCCTTGCCGCCGGAAGTCCAGCAAGGAATCACGAACGGCAGCGTCGACCTGAAGAGTCCGCAAACGACGGTCACGCTGCTCAAGCTGGGGGCCGTGGTCGGTGTGGTCGGGTACGTGGAAACCGTTGCCGGCAAGGACCAGCTCACGCGTGTCGGCATCACCWGCGCGCTATGCCATTCCACCGTCGACGACTCGTTCGCCAAGGGCATCGGCAAGCGCCTGGACGGCTGGCCGAATCGCGACCTGAATCCGGGTGCGATCATTGCTCTGTCGCCGGCGCTCACTGCGGCGCAAAAGGCGGTGTACAACAGTTGGGGGCCGGGCCGGTACGACCCGCGCTTCAATATCGACGGCAAGAACGGTCCGGTATTGATCCCGCCGGCCTATGGCCTGAAGGATATCCACAGCATTACCTTTACCGGCGATGGCGACGACGTCTCGTACTGGAACCGTTACGTCGCCGTGACCCAGATGGGCGGGCTCGGCCACTTCGCCGATCCTCGCATCGGCGTCGACATCAGCAACGGCACCTCCGACCGGATGGAAGCGGTACTGCCGGCGCTGCGCGCCTACCAGCTCTCGCTCGCTGCCCCGCCACCGCCGCCGGGCAGCTTCGACGCGATCGCCGCCGTGCGCGGCCAGTTGCTGTTCAACGGCAAGGCGCAGTGCATCAGCTGCCACAGCGGGCCGAAGTTCACGGATGCCAACGTGCGCCTGCACGATATGGCGGAAGTCGTGAGCGAACCGGAACCGGATGGCGTGCCGGGCTATGCATCACGCAGCGCGACGAAGAAGTACCGGACTTCGCCGCTGCGCGGCGTGTGGCAGCATCCGCCGTATTTCCACAACGGGAAGGCGGCGACGCTGGACAATGTCGTGCGCACCTATAACGAGCGAAAAGCGCTGGGTCTGACTGCGGACGAGGTTGCGGACCTGGCGCAGTATCTCAAGTCGCTGTGACGCAAGTAGGGTGGGCACCCCTGTGCCCACGCGTGACGTATGCGGTCCGTTGGCGTTACGTGTGGGCACGCATTTCATGCCCGCAGCATGAAATGCCCCACCCTACAAGACTATGATGCAGCCGGTGGCGATTCAAACGCGTTTCGCGAATGGTCGGGCATGAATCCCGGCGCATGGCGCGAACGGACGCTGGCCGCGCAACGACAGTCATCATTCCTGAATGTTTGCGTTAACATTCCGTGTTAGACTTAACGGATGTCGACTTGACATTAACGCGCCGGTCGCCGAGGCCAGGCGCAAGTCCAATCACACACGAGATAGAGAATGAGACAAATGTGGAAGTCCTTATTCATTGCCGGCGCGTCCATCTGGTCGCTATCGGCCCAGACGGCGACGCTGTCGATGCAGCGTGTCGACGCGGGCATGCAGGTGCGCACGGACGACGGCGTGCTGACGGTCGAACCGGTCGCGCCGCGCGTGGTTCACGTCCGCTTCGGCCCAGCCGGCTTCACCGGTAACTACAACCCGGCCGTCATCGCAAAATCGGAAAAAAGCGCGGAAACCGTCAAGTTCAAGGTCGAGGAGTCCGCCGACGCCTACACGCTGACGACGGACACCCTGCGCGTGCGCGTGTCGCGCCCAGGTGGCGACGTCACCTTCCTGACGCCGGACGGCACGGACATCCTGAAAGAAGGCGGCCGCGACGTCGCCCACGGCATCGCGCAGCGCTTCGATACCGGCGCGCCCGCCGCCCCCGTGTACGGCCTCGGCCAGCACCAGAACGGCCTGCTCGACTACAACGGCACGTCGGTGCGCCTGCAGCAGGCCAACCGCGACGTCGCGGTACCGATGCTCGTCTCGCCCAAGGGCTACGGCATCCTGTGGAACAACGCGGCCGTCACGAACGTCGAGGCCGACCTTCCTTCGGGCCCGTCCATCCTGATCCGTTCGGAAGCGGGCGGCGGTGTCGACTACCACTTCATCTACGGTCCGGAACTGGACGACGTCATTGGCGGCTACCGCCGGCTGACCGGTGCGGCGCCGATGATGGCGCGCTGGACGTGGGGCCTGTGGCAGTCGAAGGAACACTACAAGACGCAGGACGAATTGCTGTCCGTCGCGGCCAGGTATCGCCAGATGCGCGTGCCGCTGGACGGCATCATCCAGGACTGGCAGTACTGGCTGCCGGGCCAGTGGGGCAGCCACGAATTCGACAAGGCGCGCTACCCCGATCCGGCGAAGATGGTCAAGACGCTGCACAGCGAGAACATCCACGCCATCATCTCCGTGTGGGCGCGCCTCGACCCGGACACCGCGAACACGCGCGCACTGGACGCCATCGGCGGCCTGTATCCGGACACGTATCCGAACGTCTACCCGGCCGGCAAGGGACGCTGGTATGACGCGTGGAACCCGCAGGCCCGCGACCTGTACTGGCGCCAGATCATGCGCAACCTGGGCACGCTCGGCTTCGACGGCTGGTGGCTGGACGCGCCGGAAGCGGAGCTGGGCGGCTGGTGGGGCCAGATGCGCGACGTGAAGACGGCCGCCGGTCCGGGCAGCGTCGTCTACAACTCGTATCCGCTACTGCACACGACGGCTGTGCACGACGGCATGGTGCGCGACCAGCCCGAAAAGCGCGCCTTCATCCTGACCCGCTCCGCCTACGCCGGCCAGCAGCGCAACGCCGCGATCACGTGGTCGGGCGACACGATGGGCAACTGGGACGTGTTCCGCCGCCAGGTGCCGGCCGCGCTGAACTTCACCGCGAGCGGCATCCCGTACTGGTCGGCCGACATCGGCGGCTTCTTCGGCGGCAAGCCAAAGGATCCGGCGTACGCGGAACTGTTCACCCGCTGGCTCCAGTTCGGCGTGTTCAATCCGATGTTCCGCGTGCACGGCACCGGCGACGGCAAGGAGATCTGGGAATTCGACGACGCCACGCAGAAGATCCTGCGCGATTACATCGACCTGCGCTACCGCCTGCTGCCGTACATCTATTCGGCCTCGTGGGACGTGACGAACAACCACGGCACGATGATGCGCGCCCTCGCCTTCGACTTCCGCGATGACGAGCTCGCGCTCGACATCCCCGACGAGTACATGTTCGGCAAGGCCCTGCTGGTGGCTCCCGTCGTGCAGGCGAAGGCGCAGGCGCGCCAGGTCTATTTGCCGGGCAAGGATGCTTGGTACGACTTCAAGACCGGAGCAAAACTGGCGGGTGGCCAGGTCGTGACGGCGCAGGCCGACATCGCGACGATCCCCGTGTACGTGCGCGCCGGCAGCATCCTGCCGCTGGGCCCCGTGAAGCAGTTCGCGGACGAGAAATCGGACGCGCCGGTCGACCTCCTCGTCTATCCGGGCAAGGATGGCGCGTACGAACTGTATGACGACGCCGGCGACGGCTACGCGTACCAGAAAGGCGCGCATACGCTCGTGAAGATGACGTGGAACGACGGCGCCAAACGCCTCGACATCGCACCGCGCCAGGGCCGCTACGACGGCATGCCGGCACGCCAGACCTTCGCCGTGCGCTGCGGGCCGGCGGCGGGCGACGTGCAGAAAGTCGTCTACGACGGCAAGGCGGCTTCGGTCACGCTGCCGCGTTGCGGCGGCTGATGCGCCGTCTCACAACCGCGTCAACRTGACGCGAACGTCACGCGTGGGCTCGGGGAGCCCACCCTACGGCCCGGTAGGGTGGGCACCCTGTGMCCACGCGTAACGCCAATGGACCAGATACGTCATTTACGCCTGCGTGCGCCGGCACGCAGGTCGTCCAGCGCCGGCACGATGGCCAGGCCGCACAGCAGCAGCGCCAGCGGCACCGTGGCCACGTAGCCGATCGTCTTGAAACCGAGCGCGCCGGCCACGCCGCCGCCGAAGAAGCTGCCCAGCAGGATGCACAGCGTGGCCAGGCGCGTGCGGTTCGCATCCACGTGCGGCCTGGCCGTCGTGTCGGCATTCCAGTAAACCAGCTTGCCCAGTTCGATGCCGATGTCGGTGACGATGCCCGTCATGTGCGTCGTGCGGATCTCGGCATGCGACAGCTTCGTCACGAGCGCGTTCTGCAGGCCCATCGTATAGCACAGCAGCATCACGGTGGCCGGCACGAACAGCCCCGGCACGCTGGACAGGCGCGCGCCGAGCACGCCAAATCCGAGCAGCAACATGGCTTCGAACAGCAGCGGCAACGCGTATTCGCTCGCCAGGCTGCGGCGGCGGCCGTAGTTGACGAGGATCGCGGTGCTGGCCGCGCCCAGCAGGAAGGACAGGATGGCGCCGAGCGCATCGAGCACCAGGTCGACGGCGCCCAGCGCGAGATTGTCGACCGCCGACGACACGATGCCCGTCATGTGCGACGTGTACTGATGCACGGCCAGGAAGCCGCCGGCATTCATGGCCCCGGCCACGCCGGCGAGCGCAAAGCCGAGGTGGCGGTTGGCGCGCGTACTGCGCGCCTGGGCGGTCAAAGCACGGACGTAGTCGACGGAGCGCTGCATGGCGGTGGACGCGATGGATGGTTAAGGATTCCTGACGTCAATACTAGCGCAGGTCGGCCCCTCCGGAAAGATCGCCGTGGCACCAGATCGCGCCTTCATCGCTATAATTGCCGTTCTCTCACCGCTTTAGCCAAGAAAAACACATCGCCGTGAACCCACATCTCGACCGCCTGCACCCTTATCCGTTCGAAAAACTGCGCCAGCTCTTCGCCGGCGTCACGCCCAATCCCGAGTACAAGCCCATCAGCCTGGGCATCGGCGAACCCAAGCATCCGACGCCCGCTTTCATCCAGAAGGCGCTGACGCATGCGATGGCCGGCCTGGCCACGTATCCGACGACGCACGGCGGCGAACCGCTGCGCGCCGCCATCGCCGGCTGGCTGGAGCGCCGCTACGCCATTCCGCCGCTGGACGCGGCCACGATGGTGCTGCCGGTGAACGGTTCGCGCGAGGCCCTGTTCGCGATCGCCCAGACCGTCGTCGATCCCCGCAAGCCGGGCGCGCTGATCATCAGCCCGAACCCGTTCTACCAGATCTACGAGGGCGCGGCCTACCTGGCGGGCGCCGAGCCTTACTTCGTGAATTCCCAGCCGGGCCGCAACTTCGGGTGCGACTACAGCGGCGTGCCGGACGACGTGTGGGCGCGCGTGCAGCTGCTGTACCTGTGCTCCCCCGGCAACCCGACGGGCGCCGTGCTGTCGCTGGACGACTGGCGCGAACTGTTCGCACTGTCCGACCGCCACGGCTTCGTGATCGCCGCGGACGAATGCTATTCCGAGATCTATTTCGGCGCCACGCCCCCGCTGGGCGCGCTGGAGGCGGCGCACCAGCTGGGCCGCAGCGGCGGCGAGCGTCCGTATGCGAACCTGATCGTGTTCTCCAGCCTGTCGAAGCGCTCGAACGTGCCGGGCATGCGCTCGGGCTTCGTCGCTGGCGATCCGGAACTGATGAAGAAATTCCTGCTGTACCGCACGTATTGCGGCGGCGCGATGTCGCCCCCGGTGCAGGCCGCGTCGATCGCCGCGTGGAACGACGAGGCCCACGTGCAGGACAACYGCACCCTGTACAAGGAAAAGTTCGGCCTCATCACGCCGCTGCTCAGGCAGGTGATGGACGTCGAGCTGCCGGACGCCGGCTTCTACCTGTGGGCCGACGTGCGCCGCACCGGCCTGTCGGACACGGAATTCGCGCGCGGCCTGTACGCCGAATATAATGTGACGGTTTTACCCGGCAGTTACCTGGCGCGCGACGCGCACGGCAGCAATCCGGGACGCAACCGCATCCGCATGGCACTCGTCGCCGAAGTGGACGAAGGACTGGAAGCGGCGAACCGCATCGTCCAGTTCTGCAAAGACCTCAAGGCTTCCTGAATCACCACCTGAATAGACTATCGAATCATGACCCAACAACTCCAGACCATCATCGACACCGCGTGGGACCAGCGCGCGGAGATCAGCCCGACCAGCGCCAGCGCCGAAGTGCGCGACGCCGTCGCCCACGTCCTGGCCGGCCTTGACGACGGCAGCCTGCGCGTCGCCCAGAAGGACACCGGCAGCTGGGTCGTGAACCAGTGGATCAAGAAAGCCGTCCTGCTGTCGTTCCGCCTCGAAAACAACTCCCCCGTCGAAGGTGGTGGCATGCAGTTCTACGACAAGGTGCCGACCAAGTTCGCCAACTACACCGCGGAAGATTTCGCGAAAGGCGGCTTCCGCGTCGTGCCGCCGGCCGTCGCCCGCCGCGGCTCGTTCATCGGCAAGAACGTCGTCCTGATGCCGTCGTACGTGAACATCGGCGCCTACGTCGACGAAGGCGCGATGGTGGACACGTGGGCCACCGTCGGCTCCTGCGCCCAGATCGGCAAGAACGTCCACCTGTCGGGCGGCGTGGGCATCGGCGGCGTGCTGGAACCGATGCAGGCCAACCCGACCATCATCGAAGACAACTGCTTCATCGGCGCCCGCTCGGAAATCGTGGAAGGCGTGATCGTCGAAGAAAACTCGGTGATCTCGATGGGCGTGTACATCGGCCAGTCGACCAAGATCTACAACCGCGAGACGGGCGAAGTGAGCTATGGCCGCATCCCGGCCGGTTCCGTCGTCGTGTCGGGCAGCCTGCCGTCGGCCGATGGCAAATACAGCCTGTACTGCGCCGTGATCGTCAAGCAGGTCGATGCCAAGACCCGCGCCAAGACCGGCATCAACGAACTGCTGCGCGGTATCTGATCAGGGCGCGCGTCCTGCCACTGTAGGGTGGGCGGCCCCCGCCCACGCGGATGTGCGCGGTCCGCAAACGCCCGCGTGGGCACGGGGTGCCCACCCTACCGCTCGCACACGGGCAATTTCCCGCCACGGCCGGCCCGCCGGTACAATCTGCGGGACCATGAGTGCCGACCCACCCACCACATTTTCCATCGCCGCCGTCGAACGCGATACCCGGCTGTCGAAGGACGTCCTGCGGGCCTGGGAAAAGCGCTACGGCTTCCCCTCGCCCGGACGCGACGCCAATGGCGAGCGCTGTTATCCCGCCGAGCAGGTCGAACGCCTGCGCCTGATGAGCCGTCTGATCGACCAGGGCTACCGCCCCGGGACGCTCGTGCGCATGCAGGTGGCCGAACTCGCCGCCCTGCCGCCGCGCCAGGGACTGCGGCTCGCGCACGACGCCACGCGGGGCGGCGTGGCGATCGACGGCCTGCTCGACGCCGTGCGCCATGACCCGGTCCGCTTCGGCCATGACATGCGCCACGAACTGGCGCGCCAGGGGCTCGAACGCTTCGTGCGCCACGTCGCCGCGCCGCTGACGTCGGCCGTCGGCCGGCGCTGGGCGGAGGGCAAGCTTGGCGTGTTCGACGAACACCTGTTCACCGAAGAGACGACGCGCATCCTGCGCCAGGCGATCGCGGCGCTTCCCCGCGCCGGGCAGCCGCCGCGCATCCTGATGACCACGCTGTCCGGCGAAACCCACGGACTCGGCCTGATGATGGCCGAAGCCCTGCTCGCGCTGGACGGCGCTTCCTGCCTGTCGCTGGGCACGGACATCCCCCTCGACGACATCGTCCGCGCCGCGCGCACGCACGCCTGCGACATCGTGGCCCTGTCGTTCTCGTCCGCCTACCCGGCGCGCCAGGCCGGCACGTCGCTGCGCCAGTTGCGCCTCGCCCTGCCGGGCAGTACCGCGATCTGGGCGGGCGGTACCGGTGTCGCGGACCTCGCCCCGATCCAGAACGTCCAGTTCCTGAAGAGCCTGGACGATGGCCGCCACGCGCTGGCCGCCTGGCGCGACGCCCACACCGACGCGCCGCCGGGTTAAAATCGCCTATCGATAAAATTTCCGCGAAGCAAGGAGAGCACGATGATGATGGAGCGCCTGTTCCAGCTGATGAAGGAAAAGAATGCGTCCGATATGTTCTTCGCGGTCAATTCGCCGGTCCACATCAAGATCAACGGGAATCTCATCCCGATCAACCAGAACAAGCTCGAGCCGGAGAACATCCGCGTCCTGCTGGCCGAGATCGCCTCGCCCGAGCAGATGGAAGAGCTGGAACGCGACAACGAACTGAACATGGGCATCTCCGTGGCTAACCTGGGCCGCTTCCGGCTGTCCGCGTTCCGCCAGCGCGGCAGCATCTCCGCCGTGTTCCGTTTCGTGCCCGCCACGATCCCGCCGCTGTCCGAGCTGGGCCTGCCGTCCGTGCTGTCGGAACTGATCATGGAAAAGCGCGGCCTGCTGCTGATCGTCGGCGCGACGGGCTCCGGCAAGTCGACGACGATCGCCTCGATGCTGGACCACCGCAACGAACAGCGCCACGGCCACATCCTCACGCTGGAAGACCCGATCGAATACCTGTTCAAGAACAAGAAATCCATCGTCAACCAGCGCGAGATCGGCAGCGACGCGAAGAGCTTCGACGTGGCGCTCCGCAATTCGATGCGCCAGGCGCCGGACTGCATCCTGATCGGCGAGATCCGCGACAAGGACACGATGGCCGCCGCCCTCGCCTATGCCCAGTCCGGCCACCTCGTGCTGGCGACCTTGCACGCGAACAACAGCTACAACGCGCTGAACCGCATCATCAGCTTCTACCCCATCGAAAATCGTCCGGCACTGCTGCAAGACCTGTCGTCCGCCGTGCGGGCAATCGTGTCGCAGCGCCTGGTGCGCTCGAAGGCCGGCGGACGGCGCCAGGCGGCCGTCGAGATCATGGTCAATACCCGCTACGTCGCCGACCTGATCGAAAAGGGAGAAATTGGCCAGATCAAGGAAGCGATGGACAAGAGCCTGTCGCCGGGCTCGCAAACGTTCGAGAAGGCGCTGCTGGAACTCGTGCAGGCCGACCTGATCACGCAGGAAGAAGCGCTCGCCAATGCCGACTCGGCCACCAACCTGCTCTGGCTGATCAATAATGGGCCGGACAGCCAGGCCAAGGTCGACGAAGCGCCAAAGCCCGTGGAGCCGGCCGGGCCGTCGTTTACGGAGTTTACGCTGGATAGTTGATTAAGCTGACCGTCCGCTCTCGGTGTTGGAGCTGCCTTTCAAGCAGGTCTGCAATCCTCTCTATTAACGCGGCGTATAGGTGAATTTTTGGCCACCTATGCTTGCCTCGTACATCAAACCACCCTTGGCTACCGTGAAAATTGCCATGCCCTTGGTGTAACCGCCCCGGTCTTGGCGTCTTTCTTCCCGGCGCTGGCACCAGCCGATGTGCCCGTTGTGCCCGCCTGGGCGCCAGCGGAAGCGGTGATAGCGATGGCTTGGGCATTCGCACCGAACTCGAAGTTGCCCTTGGTGAATTCCTTAAGGGCCCGCTCATCCTCGAACAGGATCATTTCGCTGTACGCTTCCGCGCCGAGCTGCAAGCCGACCGTCACCTGCGTCATCGAGGTATCACCGATATATTTTCCATTCTTGTACACGCGCCCCTTGCCATAAGCACCGCCCACAGCGACGCCTGCTTTGCCTATGGTCGGGAAAACCGCGTAGCCATGCGCTGTATCGAGCAGCTTGCCGCTTTCGCCAGCGTTCTTGAAGAGCTTGATAGTGTCGGTATAGTCGTCGGCCCATGCACCCGAGAGTGGCAACACCAGGGATAAAAGTGCGAGGATCGATAGCAGGCGTTTCAACATGATGTGGTCTCCCTGGATGCGTTTGACTGGATAAAACTCGTCACGGCTCATCAAACCTGACAATCCTCTGCCCCTGCAAGCCTATCCCTGCCATGAGCCCCTGTTGGCCAAACAGAAAAGCGTAGACGTCGGATTTCAACGTCGTCGTGGTCAGCGATTTGGCCATGCCCGCATCCACCACCACGACGCTCGGCCCTGAACCGACCGACAATCCGGCGCCGCTGGTCAGCTCGGTGATGGCCGAGTCGGTCAAGAGAAACAAGGCCTCGGAGAATGTCTGGGCGCCCGCCTGCAAGCCGTAGGAAACGGCGCGCGCCCTATAGTAGCCGAGGACTCTGCCGTCCGGCGCAAACATCACCCCTTTCCCGCCTTCCGCACCGACGATCAATCCAGCCTTGGTAATGTCGGGAAACACGACGATGGCCTTCGCACGGGATTTGAGCGCCTGCGCCTCCGCAGTACTGCCGTATAGTTGTTGCAAGGCCGCTTGCGCTTCCGCGACCAGGTGGGGGTCTCCGCCATTTGCTACGGTCGGGTTCGTTGAGCAGGCCGCGATCAACAGAAGGAGAGGAAGAATGAAGATACGCCGAATGGTTGAGATCATTTTTTGAACTCCGGACAGGTACGTCTCGATCGTACGCAACGTCGTGCACCTGGACTGCATGGAGGTGCCAGCAGGTCCATGGTCAGATCCCCATCAATTGTGGCAGTGGCGCTCAGATTGAACGATTGGACCTTGGTCCCAGTTGCACTCCAAGAATGGCGAGCGCATTGCCCGGTCACGCGGCGTGCTGCGCCCGTCTCCGGCCAGAACCGCTCACCGTGAATCGTACCGAGACCTCTTGCGCTTGCTGTTGCTCCAGCAGAGAATGACCTTATTATGATGTTCAGAGAAGAAATTCAGGAAGTCGTCGGAGAAACGTATCGATTCGCATTGTTTTACAATTTCCCGGGAGGTCTTCGTTTCGAACTTTCCAGCGGAGACAGCCCTCTCGACCAAGTGCTGACGGCTCTTCGTAGGGCAACCGCTATTTGCGATGACGTGTTCAGGGGAGAAGAGCAAATTCTTGTCCACCTACAGGCCTTCACATCAGCGTCGCGATTCAGCTTTCGCGAGATGCTTCGCGAGCTTCGACTCGCGGGAATTATTATTCCAGGTGCCAGGGACGTGTGGGTGGATCACGCTGAAGACGATGACGACCATGGAGCTGGAGGTTGGGTCAACTGTGCCTTCGAAGCTCCCGTAACCAAATTGCAAAACCTGCTTTGGTGTGCTGTCGCCACCGATTTTGCCTCGTTACGCCCGAATCCACACTGCCGCGTCTACCTGCTCAATTCGCGCAAGAGGATTGTTTGTCACCCCTACGATGATAGGGGAATGGACGTGATCGGGAGCCAGAAGTCAGCTCTAGCAGAGTTATACACGCGACATGGCGATTTGTTACTCGAGCACGACTCGGAAGTCATGCATAAGACCTTTGAGCAACCCTAACTCGTCCGCGGTACTCTTCGCGCATGGATCCAGAGCGGAACGGCCGGGTTCGACCAGAAGCTATCCAGTCGCCTTTTAACGACGACGCAATGACGATATAGTTCTTGCCAATCTCGCCATGCAATACTGTGCGGAACTGCCGAACGACAAACAAATCCTCCAATACAAGGCCGCCTGTCGTTCGCATTTTGGTTCTGTTCGGACTATCGCCCTTAAAAAAGTACTGGAACAATGCGACGGGAATGGTCATCAGTTTGCGATGGCGGCATTAGACGATCCCCAATCATCCGTGCGATTTGTCGCAGTGGGCTACCTTCGTTCCCAGGGGATCGACGTACGAGCGCTGTATCACGGGTTACTCGATACGCAAAATCTTAAGGCACGAAAACTGAGGATTCTGGTGACTGCGCTTGCCAGTCTTCAAGATGCTGCTGACATACCTCGCATTCAATCGTTTTGCACGAACAGCGACATATCAGTTCGGCGCGCAGCATTCAATTCGTGGCACAAGCTGGCTCCTCAAGACAGAGACGAAATCGCGCTAAGAGCTTTGCAGGACACTGCTCGTGGAGTTCGAAAGTTCGCCTATCAACTCGTTTGCAGATATGGCGCTTACATTCCTTTCTCAAAAATTGAGGAAATTCTCTCGCGTTCCGGAGATTTGAGGATGTTGCTGATGTTTGCTGAACGCGAAAAATGGAGATGGATTGAATATATAGCAAAATTAAGCCGCGACCTCAATCAGGTGGAATCTGATGCGCTAGGCCTCGGGGAGTCACTGGCACGCTGGTTTGTGTTTTCTGTTCGATCCTTTGAACGTCCCAGTGAGGAGCAGGCGCGGCTTCTAACATCTCCTGTAGTCTTATCCAATCTAGAGCGGTTGATGCCGAATGGGCGTCAGCGGATACATTTGATGGCCGAAGAGATCAGGGCATACCGCTAATCTTCAATATCACTTATGGGAATCACAGCATGAAGCATTACCTGTACTGTTCATCGGGTAACACGGTAGGTTTGGACGAGTATCTCGGCTTCTTTGAGATCGATGACGATGGATACTGTGCCCGCTATCTCGAAATCCGTTCCGATGGGCGCGCACTGCGGTACACGGAGCAGCATTCTTCGGATCAGTTTGGTGTGCTGCCAGAAAAATCATGGGATGAGCCAGCAATGGCAGAGCCAGAACTGGGCATTCTGAAGCGTATATCCAACGGGCTTTTTGATAGTGCATGGCAGGCCACCCACTGCAGCAACGACAGAACTCCAGGTTAATGGACTCCATTCAGCTATGCCAAGCCCAACGGCTGGATTCGGCCAGAGGCGGTCGCCCAGCAGACGTCTGCGTTGAAGTACCAACATCGAGTTATTTTCCCATGCGTCGATTTCGCCAGTTTGTAGCTGTCGCTACTTGCGCCTCATTCGCGCTGTTGTTGGGGCTCCCGCTTGCCCTTTATTGGTTGGGCTTGAGCGGGGTCGAAGGCCGTCCTCAAAAGCCACAGCAACTTGCTTCCATTGAGCAACAGACTGTTGTTTGGAAGCGCGCACGCGGGACCGGTTTGCCCCATGTTGCAGCAGATGACCCTTATTCTTATTTTGCCAGCGTACTTTTCGCGCAGCCGGAACGCACTCCGCCCAGCCAACTCGTTACATGGTGGGTTGCTCGCGAGTACCTCCTGACACACAAACGATATAAAGGAATGGGTTGGTGGCATTTGTCCGGGGCAGCACTCGCGATTTGGTTGTCGCGCAATTGGACGAGTGAAGAAGTCTTGTCCGCGGCGGCGCAGTTGCAACAGTCCACTTAGGGTCGCGCCACGATGCGGACTCCTCCTGGTCTCGACATTGCTAAACTAGCCGAAGGACAGCCACCCTGTGCTATCCTTCGCGCCTTCCAGAATTGCAACACCAGCCCGCCATGAAAAAGATCCTCTACGGCATCCCCAACTGCGACACCGTCAAGAAAGCCCGCACCTGGCTCGCCGACAATGGCCAGGAATTCGCCTTCCACGACTTCAAGAAACAGGGCCTGGACCGCGCCACCGTCGCGCACTGGCTCGAGCAGCTCGACTGGGAAACGCTCGTCAACCGCAAGGGCACCACGTGGCGCAAGCTGCCCGACGAGCGCCGCGCGCAGGTCGTCGACAAGGCCAGCGCCCTCGACCTGATGCTGGAAAATCCGTCCGTCATCAAGCGTCCCGTGCTGGAAGGCGCCGGTCCGTTGACGGTCGGCTTTTCCGCCGACCAGTACGAACGCCTGTTCGGAGACTGGCCCGCATGAAGACGTCGCGCACCCAGAAACTCACCGAAGAGCTGATCGCGCTCGATTCCGTCACCCCGCAGGACAAGGGTTGCCAGCAGAAACTGAAGGATCTGCTCTCCCCGCTCGGCTTCCGTTGCGAGACCATCGAGTCGAACGGCGTGACCAATCTGTGGGCCCGCCGCGGCGATGCGTCGCCCGTGTTCGTGTTCGCCGGCCACACGGACGTCGTGCCGACCGGCCCCGCGAACCAGTGGTCGTCGCAGCCGTTCACACCCACGTTGCGCGACGGCAAGCTGTACGGCCGCGGCGCCTCGGACATGAAGACGTCGATCGCCGCGATGGTCGTCGCCGTCGAGGAATTCGTGGCCGCGCACCCGGACCATAGCGGCTCGATCGCCTTCCTGATCACGTCGGACGAGGAAGGCCCGGCCACGGACGGCACCGTCGTCGTCTGCGAACTGCTGGAAGACCGCGGCGAGGCGATCGACTACTGCCTCGTGGGCGAGCCAACGTCCAGCCACGTCCTGGGCGACATGATCAAGAACGGCCGCCGCGGCTCGCTGTCCGGCTGCCTCGTCGTCAAGGGCGTGCAGGGCCATATCGCCTACCCGCACCTGGCGCGCAACCCGATCCACCTGGCCGCGCCGGCGCTGGCCGAACTTGCGGCCGAAAAATGGGATGACGGCAACGAATACTTTCCGCCGACGAGCTGGCAGATGTCGAACATCGCGGCCGGGACGGGGGCGACCAACGTCATCCCGGGCGAAATCAGGATCGATTTCAATTTCCGCTTTTCCACGGCGAGCACGGCCGAGAGCCTGCAGGCGCGCGTGCACGCGATCCTCGACCGCCATGGCCTCGACTACGACCTGAAATGGACGCTGTCCGGCCACCCGTTCCTCACGCCGAAAGGCACGCTGTCGGACGCGATCTGCGGTGCGATCAAGCAGGAACTGGGCGTGACGACGGAATTGTCGACCACGGGCGGGACGTCGGACGGCCGCTTCATCGCCCGTATCTGCCCCCAGGTGGTAGAATTCGGGCCACCCAACGACAGCATCCACAAGATCGACGAGCACATCGAAGTGCGCTATATCGATCCGCTCAAGAACATCTACCGGCGCACGCTGGAGCGTTTGCTGACCATCCCGCCGTCCGCGGCATAACGACGAACCTGGCCATGACCACGACCAATTTCTCCACGCCGCGCGACCTGTTGCGCTACGCCGTCACCCGCTTCAATGGCGCGAAGCTGTTCTTCGGCCACGGCAGCGCCGAAGCCTTTGACGAAGCCGCCTACCTCATCCTGCACACCTTGAAGCTGCCGCTGGACAAGCTCGAGCCTTTCCTCGACGCCCGCCTGCTGCCGGAAGAAGTGTTGCAGGTGATGGCCGTCATCGAGCGCCGCGTCAACGAGCGCGTGCCGGCCGCCTACATCACGAACGAGGCCTGGCTCGGCAGCTATAACTTCTATGTGGACGAGCGCGTGCTCGTGCCGCGCTCGTTCATCGCCGAGCTGATCCCGAACATGTTCAGCCCGTGGGTGGCCGATCCGGACGCCGTCGAGAACGTGCTCGAACTGTGCACCGGCTCCGGCTGCCTCGCGATCATGCTGGCGGACGCGTTCCCGAACGCCGTCGTCGACGCCGTCGACATCTCGCAGGACGCGCTGGCCGTGGCCGAGCGCAACATCCGCGACTATAAGCTGGAAGGCCGCGTGAACCCGATCGAGTCCGACCTGTACGGCAACGTGCCGTTCAAGAAGTACGACCTGATCGTGACGAACCCGCCGTACGTGAACAGCACCTCGATGGGCAAGCTGCCGCCGGAATACCTGCGCGAACCGCAGATCGCGCTCGCGGGTGGCGAGGACGGCATGGACCTCGTGCGCAAGATCATCGACGGCGCCGCCGAGCGCCTGACGCCGGAAGGCGTGCTGATCGTCGAGATCGGCAACGAGCGCGACTACGCGGAAGCCGCGTTCGGCCACCTGGGCCTGACGTGGCTGACCACCAGCCAGGGCGACGATGCCGTGTTCCTGCTGACCGCAGAGCAGTTGGCACAATAACACCCCCGGCGCCGCGCGTGCGGCGCCTATCCGAAGACCATGATCCGATTTACGAACGTCAGTCTCATGCGCGGCACCAAGCCGCTGCTGGAAGACGCCGACCTGACTCTCAACCCCGGCGACAAGATCGGCCTGATCGGCGCAAACGGCGCCGGCAAATCCAGCCTGTTCGCGATGCTGCGCAACGAGCTCCACCCCGACCAGGGCGCGATCGACTTTCCCGCGCGCTGGCGCATGGCCTATGTGGCGCAGGAGACGCCTGCGCTGGACCGTCCCGCCATCGAATACGCGATCGACGGCGACGCCAACCTGCGCGCCCTGCAGGCCGAGCTGGACCAACTGGAAGCCCTGCCGCACACGACGGAGAACGGCCTCGCCATCGGTCACGTGCACTCGGCGCTGGCCGACGCGGATGCGTACACCGTGCAGTCGCGCGCCGAACAGCTGCTGATCGGCCTGGGCTTCTCGCTGGAGCAGATGCGCCAGCCGGTCGCCAGCTTCTCCGGCGGCTGGCGCATGCGCCTGAACCTGGCGCAGGCGCTGATGTGTCCCTCGGACCTGCTGCTGCTGGACGAGCCGACGAACCACCTGGACCTGGACGCCATCATCTGGCTCGAGGACTGGCTCAAGCGCTATGCCGGCACCCTGATCATCATCTCGCACGACCGCGACTTCCTCGACGAGATCGTGAACGTGGTCGTGCACATCGACGAGCGCAAGCTGAAACGCTATTCGGGCAACTACTCGGCGTTCGAGCGCCAGCGCGCCGCGCACCTCGTGCTGGCGGCCGCCGCGTACGAAAAACAGCAGCGCACGCGCGCCCACCTGCAATCGTTCGTCGATCGTTTCAAGGCCAAGGCCACCAAGGCCCGCCAGGCCCAGAGCCGCATGAAGGCGCTGGCAAAGATGGAAGAACTGGCGCCGCTGCGCGCCGCGGCCGAGTTCTCGTTCGAATTCCGCGACCCGCTGTCGGCGCCGAATCCCCTGCTCGTGATGGAAGACGTCGATGCCGGCTATCCGATCCTCGACGCCCATGGCGACAAGGTCGACGGCAAGACCATCGTCCACAAGGTGAATTTCTCGCTGCAGACGGGCCAGCGCATCGGTCTCCTCGGCGTGAACGGCGCCGGCAAATCGACGCTGATCAAGACCGTCGCGGGCGACCTCGCGCCGCTCGCGGGTACGGCCACGTTGGGCAAGGGTCTCGTGATCGGCTACTTCGCCCAGCATCAGGTCGAGATGCTGCGCCACGACGAATCGCCGCTGTGGCATCTGCAGAAGATCGCGCCGACCACGCGCGAGCAGGAGCTGCGCAACTTCCTCGGCGGCTTCAACTTCCCGGGCGATATGGTGGCGAGTTCCATCGCGCCGTTCTCGGGTGGCGAGAAGGCCCGTTTGGCGCTGGCGCTGATCGTGTGGCAGCGTCCGAACCTGCTGCTGCTGGACGAACCCACGAACCACCTCGATCTGGAAACGCGCGAGGCGCTCACGCTGGCGCTGGCGCAGTTCGAAGGCACGCTGGTCGTCGTCTCGCACGACCGCCACCTGCTGCGCGCGACGACCGACCAGTTCATCATCGTGGCCGACGGCCGCCTGCAGCCGTTCGACGGCGACCTGGACGACTACAAGGACTGGCTGTTCCAGGCCAAGCTGAAGGCCGATGCGCGTACTTGCGCACCGCTGCCCTCGTCAGGCGCGACAACAGCGGCGGCGGCGCCCGCCCCCGCCATCGACCGCAAGGAGCAGAAGCGCCTGGAAGCCGGGGAGCGCCAGCGCCTGGCCGCGCTGAAGAAGCCCATCGAAAACCGCATCAAGCGGCTGGAAGAGCAGATGGCGAAGCTGAACGCGAAGAAGGCCGACGTCGACGCCCGGCTGCTCGAACCGGGCATCTACGAGGCGGACAAGAAGGAAGAGCTGAAGAACCTCGTGGCCGACCAGGCCTTCCTCACGCGCGACCTCGGCAACCTGGAGAACGAGTGGCTGGAGCTGCAGGAGCAGCTGGAAGGCCTAGTCGCCTGACCGTCCGGCGCGCCGTTCACGCCACGTGGCGCGCGCCGGCCGCTTCCTGCCTGACCTCCAGCCTGGTCTCCAGATTCGGCTCCAGCTTCGGCCGGCGCACGGACATCAGCCGGTCGATGTCGACGAGGATCAGCCGGCGCGCGCCGTCGTACCCCAGGCCGATCAGGTAATCGACCTGGGCCTGGTCCACGCCCGGCACGGGCTCGACCTGTCCGGGCGCCAGCGAGACGATTCCCGTCACGCCATCCACCACCATCCCCATCACGCAGTTCGACAGCCGGACGATGATCACGTCCGACATCGGGCCGGGCGCGGACGGCGCCGTGCCGCAGGCGGCGCGCATGTCGACGAGCGGCATGATCACCCCGCGCGAGACGGCCACGCCGTTGACGATCTCGCCGTCCGACGTGAAACGCTCGAGGGCCTTCAGTACGCGCAACTCCTGTACCTTCGCGAAATCGAGCCCGTATTCGAGGCCGCCGAGGGTGAAGCTCAGGAACTGCGTGGCGTGGACATCGGTGGTCGGGGTCGTGGTCGTAGTCATGTGCATGGCGGATCCTTTCCTCAAGATCGTCATGCTAAGACGATGATGCTCAGAAACTGTTGCGTGCAGTCAAATTTGAGGAAGACATTTCCTACCTTGTCTGCGTTCTGCACCCTTACAATGATCGGAATTAACTGAAAGGGGATGAGGAATGTACCGGTGGCTCAGACGCCTGTTTTCCGGTCCGGCCGCCACGCCGGCGCAACCAGCCGCCATGCCGGCGCCCGCACCCGTGTCCCCGCCGCCGGCACCGGCCCCCGTCCCTGCCCCCGCGCCCGCCCCTGCCGCTGCTCCTGCGGCCGCGCGCGTGTCGCCGGTTGCGCAGTCGGCCGCACCGCCCGTCTCGTTCGACCAGCTGGAGCGCGTCAACGGCGCGTGGAACGGCTGGCTGTTCGACCGTGCCGACGGCGGTCTGGATCTGAGCGACGCCGAGACGCACGCGCTGGAGGCGCTGGCCGCCATCGTCGCGACGCAACAGTCCGGCGCGGCGCTCGTGCGGCGGATGCCGGGGCTCGTGCCGCAACTGCTGCAAAGCCTGCGCAGCGAGACCTTTTCCGGCAGCGCGCTGTCGCGCACGATCGCGTCCGATCCCGTGCTGGTCGCGGCCGTCGTCCGCCTCGCGAACAGCTGCTACCAGGGCACGGGGCAGGCCATCACGAGCGTCGAACACGCGGTGATCCTGATCGGCCAGGAGGGCTTGCGCCAGCTGATCACGACGGTCGCGTTCCGGCCCATCATCGACATGCATTCAGGGTTCTACACGCGCCGGCTGGCCCCGCACCTGTGGGCGCACTCCGAACGCTGCGCGATGGCCGCGCGCCAGGTCGCCGCCGCGGCCGGGCCCAACGGCGGCATCGAGCCGTTCGACGCCTTCCTGGCCGGACTGTTGCAGAACGTGGGGCTGATCGTCAGCCTGCGCATCATGGACCAGGCGGCGCAGGGCGAGGCGAGACTCGGCTCGGACGTGTTCCTGGCCCAGCTGGCGCGCGACACGCGCCGCCTGTGCGCGAGCATCGCGCGCGAATGGAAGTTCCCGGACACGGTGGCGCAGGCGCTGCTGGAACAGGGCGAGCTGCGGCGCGGCGCGGCCGTATCGCCGCTGGGCCGGCTGCTCAGGATGGCGGATTATCTCGGGAAGGTGCGGATGCTCGTCGAGCAGGGGTTGCTGGACGAAGCGGATGCGAGCCTGTTCGATGGGTTGCCGCCGGAAGCGACGGCCTGCTACGCGGCGCTGGCGGCAAATGGCGGCGGTTGAACGCGAACGTTGAATGGTGGGCACGTCTCGTTTGAGGCCCCCGGCCTCAAACGCCCACCAAACGCAAACCGCGACAACCGTCGGAATGATGGTTACCGCTTCAGCTTTGCGTCTTCGATCGCCAGCTGTTTGTTTTGCTCATCCAGCCACGTCTTGAGCGGCGCGAAGTATTCGAGCATCGCGGTCGCATCCATCTTCTCCGACCCCGTGACGGCCTTCAGCGCTTCCGGCCACGACTTGCTCGTACCCATCTCCAGCATCTGCTGGAATTTGGCGCCGGCCTTCTGGTTGCCGTAGATCGAGCAGCGGTACAGCGGTCCCGTGTCGCCCGCTTCCTTGCACAGCGCGCGGTGGAACTGGAACTGCAGCACGTGGGCCAGGAAGTAGCGTGCGTACGGGGTATCGCTGGCGACGTGGAACTTGGCGCCGGCGTCGAAGCCACCCCCGGTCATCGGGGCCGGACGCGAGACGCCCTGGTACTGCTCCGTCAGCGCCCACCAGGCCTTGTCGTAGTCGGCCGGCTTGACCTGGCCGCCGTACACCTGCCAGCACCACTTGTCGACCTTGTACGCGAACGGCATGAATGCGATCTTCTGCAGCGCCGTGTACAGCAGCGGACCGATTTCCTGCTGCGGATCCGGATCCGTCTTCATCAGGCCGATCTTCTTCAGGTAGGCCGGCGTGATCGACAGCGCGACGGTGTCGCCGATCGCTTCGTGGAAGCCGTCGTTGGCGCCGCTCTTGAACAGCGGCGACTGAGTACTATATGCGAGGTCGTAGTACAGGTGGCCCAGCTCGTGGTGGATGACGCGGAAGTCCTCGGCCGTCGGCGTGATGCACATCTTCACGCGCACGTCGTCCTTGCCGTCCAGGTCCCAGGCCGATGCGTGGCACACGACTTCGCGGTCGCGCGGCCTGGTCAGCAGCGAACGTTCCCAGAACGTCTCCGGCAGCTTGCGCATGCCCAGCGACGTGTAGAACCCTTCCGCATAGCGCGTCATCTCGACGGCGCCCGTCTTGCGCTCTTCCAGCAGCGCCGTCAGGTCTTCGCCCTTTTCCAGCCCTGCCGGTTTCAGGATCGGGTACAGGTTGTCCCAGCTCTGCGCCCACATATTGCCCAGCAGATGGGCCGGAATCGGGCCGTCGGCCGGAACGAGGTCCGGACCGTAGGCCTGGCGCAGCTTGTAGCGCGTGTAGGTGTGCAGCGAATCGTACAGCGGCTTCACCTGCTGCCACAGGCGTTCCATCTCGGCCGCGAACGCATCCGGCGCCATGTCATAGCGCGAGCGCCACAGCGCGCCGGTGTCGGCGTAACCCATCGCACGGGCGCCGTTGTTCGACAGCTCGATGTACTTCGCGTAGTCCTGCCTGTACGCGGGTGACTGGGCGTGCCAGCCGAGCCAGACCTCCTTCAGGCGCGCCGGATCGTGGCTGGTCGCCAGCACTTTTTCCAGTTCGCCCAGCGGCATGCATCCCGGCTTCGCGGCGCGGGTGGCGGCCGGCACGCCGGCGGCCTTCTCGGCAGCGGCAGCGGCCTCCGCGGCAGCGACCGCTGCCTCGGCAGCGGCCGACCCAAGGGTACCGCCCGGCGGACAATACTTCGCCTTGCCGTACGCGCCCGTCATGCTGGCCGCGAGGCGCGCATAGGCGGCGCGGTCGTCGGCGTTTTCCAGCATCAGCGACTGCTGCATCAGCATCAGCTTGCGCGCGCTCGCTGCGGACACCTTCAGGCCGTTGTAGCGGCGCGCCTTGAGGGCAATGTCGCCGCTCATGGTCAGGTAGTGTTCGTTGGCCTGGGCGGTCAGCGTTTCGGTGTCGAGCGTGATGAAGTTCTCGGCCACCCACTCGGCGCGGCCGGCGTCGAGGCCCAGCTGGTCGAGCTTCTTTTCGGATTCGGCGACGAAGCGCTCTGCTTCCGCCACGGTGGGCTTGCCGGCGGGCGTGTTGGCTTTCTTCGTTGCGGCACTGGCCGGGTGCGCGAATAACGCACCGACGCACAGCGCGGCGACCAGCGCGCCGATCGGGCGGCGCTGGAGGTTGGGACGCATGCTGTTCAAGGTTTCCCCTCTGTGTTTGGAGTCGTTGTGAATGCGGCCTCGCGGCCACCCACAAGTATATGCCCTTGCACGCCGCACGCGGTCTTTACGCGTCAGACTCCGTGTCGCTGCTCCACGCAACATTGCCGGCGGCGCCCATGAACAACAGCTCGCCCGCCTGCGGGCCGCGCAGGCGCGTGCGGATTTCGCGCGGCGGCCAGTGGTGCGGCGGTCCGCCCGCCGGGCCGTAGCCGAGGATGCGCACCTGCGTCTCCCCCTGCACCGATGCGATCGCCACGGCGGATACGCTGGCGGCATCGCGCCGCTGCGCCTCCAGGTCCGCGAGCATGCGCGTGCCGGCCTGCTGCTCGGCCTCCATCGCCTTGATCTTGGCGGAGATGTCGGCGATGGTCTTCAGCGCGGGCGCGACGTCCTGCGCCATCTTCTGGAACTGGCGCGTCTGCTCCGGCGACAGCGCCACCTCGCCCTTGCGCACGCGTGCGGCCAGCATCAGGTAGCGGCGCACGTCATCCTTGCCCGTCATGACGTCCATGCCGGCCTTCAGGCGCGCGGCCAGGTCGGCGAACTGGGCGACGCGCTGGCCGACGGCCGCGATCACCTCGTCGATCTTCTGCCCTTCCGCGCACAGCACGGCCACGAGCATCTCGCTCTGCTTGCGCGGCACCGTGCACTCCACCGTCACGCGCCGGCCCGCCAGCGCGCAGCCCTCGGCGATGCCGACGACCACTTCGTCGCCGACGATCTCGCAATTGACGGCATGCGCGACCTCGACGCGCGTGCCGGCGATGACGCAGTTCTCGGCGCGCTCCATCACGATGGCGCCGTCGTCCGTCTGCAGCAGCGCGCCCGAGGCGACGCCGTGCACGCGGATGTCGCCGCGCGCGTTGCGGGCGCTGCCGCCGACGAGGTTCGCCCGCACGACGATCGTGCCGCCGCGCGACACGAGCGCACCGAACACGTCGCCGTGCACGGTGATGCTGTCGGCCTCGATCACGCGTTTTTCCTGGACCTCGCCGAATTCCTCGTAGTCGCCCGTCAGGCTCAGATTGCCGGTCGTCCTGGCGCTGACGCCGTCGCGGCTGACGACCTTGTCGCCGACGGCGATCTGACTCGTCTTCGGATCGACCATCAGAAAGCCGGCCTGGCCGGACACGAGGAACTCGCCCTCGCGCGTGCGCTCGACCAGCGTGCCGGCGCCCGCGTACGACGCGAGATCGGCATCGCGGCCCGGCGTCGCCGGCAGCGGCGTGCCGAACATCTCGAAGCCCTTCGCGCCGGCCGTTGCCGGCAGCTTTTGCAGCAGGCGCACGCCGGGCTGGATCTGCGGGAAGCGGTTCTGGTAGCTGTTCAGGTCGAGCCGGCCGTTGGCCAGCTGGCGCGGTGCGTCGTTGCGGTGGATGTCGTCCGACACTTCGACGATGCTGGCGTCCGCGCCCGGCTCGGGTTCGATCTGGCGCGCGATCGTCACGCGATCGGCCTTGTTCGACGCCAGCGCGGCGCGGATGGCGGGCAGGTCGAGGCCGCAGCGGATTCCCTTCAGCCACATGTCGGCGATGAATTCGTCGACGTCGAGGCGGGTCGGAACGCCCTCGGCCTCCGGGTCGAGCGGGTCGGGCAGCCAGACGGGTTCGAACACATATTCCGCGTAGCCGCGGCCGATCTTCGGAGCGCGGTACAGCGCGCGCCGGGCCGGGTCGAACGCCTGGATGTCGGCCGCGAAGCGCACGACCGCGGCGCCATCGGGCCCGCGCGGCAGCTCGGGACCATGGTCGAACAGGGCTTTCAGCAGGACCGGATAATCGATGCCGACGAAGTAGTTGCCGGCGCGGTAGACGTTGTCGATGGCGGCAACCAGCGTCGTGCCGAGCACGGAGGGATCGGCATACACGCCATCGTCGCGCCTGGCGATGCAATGCTCGGGACCGGTCGCGGCGATCCGCGTCGCCGGGGTCTGCGCCTGCGCGTGCGCATGCGGCGCGGCGGATAGCTCTGTGGTCACATACGCTCCGTGCGGTGAATGCTCCGGCGAGGGCTGGGCCGGGCTATCCGCTAGCGTATCATGTTGTCACTGCAAAATAAACTACAGGCAATAAAGTTGCCTCAGATCAAACAAATGAAAGATAGGAACACGGGCGGCCCGGCCACCCGTCGGGGGATCAGCGGCGCTTCGGCGGGTACAGGTCTATGCCCGCTTCGTTGATCTGGCGGCGCAGGTCGCGCCGTTCGTCCGGCGTCATGCGTCCGCTGCGGCGCGAGTCGTGCTGCTGGTCGCGCTGGTCGCGCTGGTCGCGCTGATCCTGCTGGTATGGCGGCGCACGGCGCTGGTCGCCGTAGCCGCGCGAGTCATCGCGTTGGCCATGGTTCTGCGGCGGCAGGCGGAAACGGGGAGACTGCTGCGGGTATTGCTGCGCTCCCTGGTCATCGCGCCGATCGCCATACTGCTGGGCCCATGCACTGCCGCCCCCCAGCACCAGAGCGCACGCCAGCGCAGCGCAGCGGACCAGGCGGCCTGCCTTTTTCGCTCCGTGGTGGTGGGTGAACGCACTGTTCATGGTGTTCCTCATTCGCGATGCCGTGTCAGGAGTAAGCTGTAATTCAAGCTGTGGTGTAAGCTGCGATTCGATGGGACCAGTGTATGAGGAATCGTCTCCAGGCATAAGGCGAAATGGGTAAAGTTTGTAACACAATGTAATGGCTCGACCATACCCCCTTTGCGTCGAGCCATTAGACGTTACCATAGCGACATTAATCTGACAAATTACAGAACGCGATGAATGCAACCACATCGAATGCCGGCACGGCCGGCGCGAACAGCGGCCACTCCGCGCGGATCATGGTCGTCGACGACGACGTGCGCCTGCGCGACCTGCTGCGCCGCTACCTGACCGAACAGGGCTTCCAGGTCGTGACGGCGGAAAGCGCGCCCGCGATGAACAAGCTGTGGCTGCGCGAGCGCTACGACCTGCTGGTGCTCGACCTGATGCTGCCCGGCGAGGACGGCCTGTCGATCTGCCGCCGCCTGCGCGGCGCCGGCGACCAGACGCCGATCATCATGCTCACCGCGAAAGGCGAGGACGTGGACCGCATCGTCGGCCTCGAGATGGGCGCGGACGACTACCTGCCGAAACCGTTCAACCCGCGCGAACTGGTGGCGCGCATCAACGCGGTGCTGCGCCGCAAGGGCCCGGACGAAATCCCCGGCGCGCCCAGCGAGACGCCGCAGACCTTCGAATTCGGCGACTTCGTGCTGGACCTCGGCACGCGCACCTTGAAGAAGAACGGCGAGACCGTGCCGCTGACGACGGGCGAATTCTCCGTGCTGAAGGTGTTCGCGCGCCATGCGCGCCAGCCGCTGTCGCGCGAGAAGCTGATGGAACTGGCGCGCGGCCGCGAGTACGAAGTCTTCGACCGCTCGCTGGACGTGCAGATCTCGCGCCTGCGCAAGCTGATCGAGCCGGATCCTTCCAGCCCGCTGTACATCCAGACCGTCTGGGGCCTGGGCTACGTATTCATTCCTGAAGGCCAGCCGCGCTAGTGTTCGCTTCAACCCCGAAGGAACAGGGCATGCCGCGCCTGCTCGGCAGGATGAAGAGTGGCCTGTTCTGGCGCACCTTCTTCCTGCTGTCCGTCCTTACGGGCCTGTCGATGGCCTCGTGGATCGGCATGCTCAACGTGTTCCAGCGCGGCCCGCAGGTCGAGCAGACGGCCGAGCTGCTCGTCTCCGTCGTCACCATCACGAAGGCCGCCCTGACGCACTCGGCCCCCGACCTGCGGCGCGAACTGCTGTTCGAACTGGTGTCGAACGAAGGCATCCGCATCTACGACATGAAGCCGACGGACGTCGTCGAACCGCCGCCGCCGAACTCGCTGATGCCGGAGGTGGCCTCGATGGTGCGCGACAAGCTGGGCCCGGACACGCGCTTCTCGCGCCAGGTGAACGACATCCCCGGCTTCTGGGTCAGCTTCGACATCGACGGCGACAAGTACTGGCTCATGCTCGAGCGCGACAAGCTGCCCGGCCTCACGCGCGTGCAATGGCTCGGCTGGGCCACCGTCGTCGGCGTGCTGTCGCTGCTGGGCGCCGCGCTGATCTCGGGCCTCGTCAACCTGCCGCTGGCGCGCCTGACGGCGGCCGCGCGCGCCATCGCCCAGGGCAAGCGCCCTGCTCCGCTGCCGGAAAAAGGATCGCAGGAGATCATCCAGGCGAACCGCAGCTTCAACCAGATGGTCGAAGACCTGCAGCAGCTGGAAAAGGACCGCGCCATCATCCTGGCCGGCATCTCGCACGACCTGCGCACGCCGCTCGCGCGCATGCAGCTGGAAGTGGAGATGGCGCCGCTGTCGGACGACGCGCGCACCGGCATGCAATCCGACATCGCCCAGATGGACGCCATCATCGGCCAGTTCCTCGACTTCGCGCGCCCCACCGAGAGCGCGTCGTTCGTGCCGGTCGACCTGTCCGAACTGCTGGAAGACTGCGCCCACGCGGCCGCCCGCCAGGCGGACGTGCGCACGACGACCGACATCGAGCCAAGCATCCATGTGATGGGCAACACGACCGACCTGCGCCGCGTGATCAACAACGTGATCGAGAACGCGCGCCGCTACGGCAAGACGCCGGGCTCCGACGTGACGGAGATCCACATGGCCCTGCACGTAAAAATGACGGGCCATGGCCGCCGCGCCGTCGTCGAGATCAACGACCAGGGCACCGGCGTGCCGGATGACCAGATCCAGCAATTGCTGCGTCCGTTCACCCGGCTGGACAGCGCCCGCGGCCAGGCGAACGGCGCCGGACTGGGCCTGGCAATCGTCGAACGCGTGATCACGCGCCACAACGCCGAGCTCACGGTGCGCAACCGCGACGGCGGCGGCCTCGTGCTGCAGTTCGCGCTGCCGCTGGCCAACTAAAAACCTGTCCCAGGGTGGGCACGGGGTGCCCACCCTACCGTCCAAGCAAGCATTTCTCTTCGGAAGCGCGACTTGCGCAGTTAAGAGCGCCGCCGCACGGTCGCGCCCGCTACACAGCGATACAGTCGGCCTACAACCACTCTTCGAGGAGGCCAAGATGAAAAAACTGCTACTCGCCACCTTGTTCGTCGGCACCTTCGGCAGCGCCGCGCTGCCCGCTGCCGCCGACGTCGTCATCCGCACCGCACCGCCGCCACCGCGTGACGAAGCGGTACCCGCGGCACGCCACGGTTACGTCTGGGCACCGGGCCATTGGGAATATCGCCATGGCCGCTACGTCTGGGTCAGGGGCACCTGGCTGCGCGAGCGCCACGGCTACGCCTACCATGCCCCGAACTGGGTCGAGCGCGACGGCCGCTGGGTGATGGAACGCGGCGGCTGGCGCCGCGGCGACCGCGACGGCGACGGCGTGCCGAACYGGCTCGACGAGCATCCCAACAATCCGAACCGCAATTGAGCGGAGCAGTGCCCGGACAGGCTGGCCGGGCGGGCAAGAAGGCGCCATCCATACCGATGGCGCCTTTTTTTCGAGTAGGGTGGGCACCCCTGTGCCCACGCGTAACGCCAGCAAATCGCATGCGTCGCGCGTGACGGGGGCCACCCTACGTTCAGCACAACGCAAAAAAGAAACCGCCCGCGCATCGTTGCGTCAGGCGGTAAATCCAAGCTTGCACTTGGAGGAGACAGAGGAGACCAGCGCCCGGGGCGCTGTAACAGAATGGCAAATTGGGACGGCAATCCCACCTGCAAGGGGTAGCGGCAACTATTTTTTTCTCGTCGGTATGTAGGCCTGGACGGACAATCACGAGTCCGCCAGCGATGCCAGACTGCGGCCCAGCTGCGCCGGCCTCAGCGTCGGCCGTCTGCACGCGCTGTTTCGCACGGGATGGGCCGGCGCCGGCCCCCCGCCACCGCGCCACGTCCCACCCGCTAATCGGATTCGCGCAGCCAGGACGAACGCTTCGATCCGCTATTGGAAGCGCCCGTTTCCGCAGGGTGATACGTGGTCGGGCTGAACTGGTGGTCGACGTTTTGCGAAGATGCCGCCGCGGCGCGGGCTGTATTCGCCACAACCGACCTGGTGCGCGTCACGCAACGGCAGACCACCGCGCAGACTGCCACGATGAAGGCGCTGATCGTGATCGCGAGGCCATCGGGACGCCCCGCAATCACCAGGATGCAGGCCACCACCACGAGGTCGATACAAACGAAATAATCGAAACGTGTTTTGGTCTCAGGACCGGTTTTTTTGGCTGACGTGTACATTCAAACGGGCTGACGACGTGACGATGATCGCGCGATTGCATAGCGCACGCCGAATCATAACATTTCCATGCAGAAATTTTCCAGCCCTCAGCCAGCGGACCTGTTCCGGACGGCCGCGCGATACAATGTGACCGTTCTGATCACCGGCACTGTCATGAAAACATCCCTGGGCTCGAGAGGTCGGGCGCAACTGCTCGCTTTGTTCCTCGGCCTGGGCGCTCTTTCATCCCTCCACGCCGAGTCTCTGCCGTTTGCGGGCCGCTGGCACGCTGACGACGATCCGGAACCGCAGGCGGGCTACACGACCCTGGTCATCCGGGGCGACACCATGTCATGGCATGCAAAGGACAAGTCGCTGTCCAAATGCGACCGGCAGTTCACGCTGAAAAAGGAAAGACCGGGCACGGTGTACACCAATGCGCGCGGCACCAAATTCATCGCGGGGGCGCCGGGCAGCATACCGACCTATCTGCTGCAAATGAGCCCCGGCACCTGCGGCAGTCCCGGCGATCAGGTCAGAATCAATTATCCGTTGATCTACGATACCCGCCATATCGAACTGATCGAATACGCCACGGGCAAGCCGGTCAGTGCCCGACGGTTTCATCGCAAGCACTGAGCTGTCGACGACGCTGACGCTGGCCTACCGGCCGCGGGCAGGCGTCGCCAGATCGCATTGCCCGGCCGGTGCCGTCTTGCCGCAATACTTGAAGAACAGCTTTGCCAGGTCGGACGCCATCCGGTCGACATTCATGGGAAATACGTTCGACATCACGAGGACGGTCAGCGGCAGGCGCGTGAAGCGTTCGTAACCGACCTGGTAGCCGGGCAAGCTGCCGCCGTGGCCGACCGCGGTTTCGCCATCGATCGTCTCGATAAACGCCCCGAATCCATAGCCGAACCCCTGGTTGCGCAACATCTCCGTCCTGAGCGCCGGGTCCAGGCCCAATGCGTCGGTGTCGTGCAGCGCGCGGTCCCAGAGCAGCATGTCGTCGATGGACGAATACAGGTTACCGGCGGCGTAGATCATGCTCGGCGCGGTGTAGAACATGTTCTGCAGCCTGTCGCCCTCGCGCAGATAGCCCGGCACCAGGGATGGCACGATCCGGGTATCGTCGAAGTAGCCCGAATGCGTCATGCCCAGGGGCCGCAGGAAGCGGGTCTCGACGACTTCCGCGTACGGTTTGCCGGTCAGCTTTTCGATGACCAGGCCGAGCGCCACGTAATTCGTGTTCGAGTACTCGTATTTGCTGCCTGGCGCGAAGTGCAATGGCTGCTCCCGCACGAGCGCCAGTACTTCGGCCGGCGTGCGGTCGACCCGCACCAGCGTACGGAAGGAATTGGTGCTCGACAGGTATTCGGGCACGCCGCTCGTGTGATTCAGCAAATGCCTGACCGTGATCGGCTGCCATGCCGCCGGCAGGTCGGGGAGATACGTCCGCACCGAAGCATCCAGCGACAAAGCCCCTGCCTGGACCAGCTGCAAGGCCGCCACCGCGGTGAACATCTTGGTGGTCGAGCCGATCCGATAGACCGCATCGGGACGGGTCGGCAACTGCCACGTGCGGTCGCCGATGCCATACGCGCTGCGCACGACCTGCCTGCCCGCGTAGACGATCGCGACGTTGCCGGCCCAGTCCTGCTTCGATACATAGCCCTGCATCATGGCGTCGACATCGCGCTCGAAGGCCTGGCGGTTTTCCTGGGGTGTCGGGGAAGCCGCCGCGGCGGTGACTGCCAGGCTCAGCATCAGCGCGGCAGTCAGTGGGTTCCAAAATGGGCGCATGTCAGGGATATCGGTGGTTGGGCGGTGCATGAGTATACGCAGCCATGACTGCGAAA
>NZ_JBFUDR010000025.1:0-35538 GCF_056404615.1 Massilia sp. P2_C2
CTGATCTACAGCTTCCCGCAACAGTTCGCGGGCGTCCAGGACGTATTGAAACGCTTCCTGGACGACGTGTTCGCGTCGAACCGCTACGAGCGCCAGGCGTTGCTGCGCGGCGTCTATTTCAGCAGCGGCACGCAGGAAGGCAGCCCGCTGGACCGCGTGATGAGCGCGATGGCGGCCTCGTTCGGCCTGGAGCGCCAGGCGCTGGCACCGAATGCCGCCAGCGGCCGCAGCTACTTCATCACGAATTTGCTGCAGCAGGTGATCTTCCCCGAGGCCGAACTGGCCGGTGTGAACCATGCGCTGGAAAAGCGCCGGCGCGCGCTGCAATGGGGGACCGTGGCGGCCATCGCCGTCGCCTTCGTGCTGCTCGGCGCCGGCATGATCACGAGCTATGTGCGCAACCGCGCGTACATCGCCGATATGGAAGCGAAATCGGCCGACATCGCCAAACGCGTGGCCGCGCTGCCCGTGCAGGGATCGACGCTGCAGGTGCTCCCGGTACTGGACGACCTGCGCCAGCTGCCGGGCGGCTACGATGACCGCGAGAAGAGCGCACCCTTCCTCATGCGCTTCGGCCTGTACCAGGGCGACAAGCTGGGCGAGGCCGCACGCATCGCCTACCGCAAGGTCTTGCAGGACACGCTGCTGCCGCGCCTGCAGCAGCGCATGGAAGACCAGTTGCGCCGCAACGGCGCCAACAGCCCGGAATACCTGTACGAAGTCCTGCGCGTGTACCTGATGCTGGGCGACGCGAGCCACTTCGACGCCGAATCCGTCGCGGCCTGGGCGGCGCTCGACGATGCGCGCAACCTGAAGGACGCCAGCGAAGAACAGAAGCAGGGACTGGCCGCGCACGAGCTGGCGCTGATGGAAAATTTCCGTTCAGGCCAGGCGATGCCGCGRCTCGACCCGCAGCTGATCAGCGACACGCGCCTGACGCTGGCGCGCATGCCGCTCGAACAGCGCGTCTACAACCGCCTCAAGCGCCAGCTGATGCGCGAGAAGCTGCCCGAGTTCAGTCCCGCGAGCGCGGGCGGGCGCGAGGCCGTCAATGTCTTCGTGCGCAAGAGCGGCGAGCCGCTGACGCGCGGCGTGAACGGCATGTTCTCGCCGGCCGGCTACGCCAGATTCCTCGAGATGAGCAACGAGGCCGTGGACGACGTCGAGAAGGAGCGCTGGGTGCTGGCGCAGCAGGAMGCCACGCAGGCCGCCAACCGCGACCAGGTCCGCCAGGCCGTGCTGCGCCTGTACTACGACGACTACATCGCGCAATGGGATGCGCTGCTGGCCGACGTGAGCCTGCGTCCGTTCGGCACGCTGGAGCAGGGCGCGCGCGTGACGAACCTGCTGTCCGGCGCGGACTCGCCGATGCGTAAATTCCTCGTCGCGGCCAGCAAGGAAACCACGCTGGGCGGCACGAAGACGCCGGCCATGGAATCCGTCACGGCAGCCGTCAAGGGCAAGCTGGACGCGTACAAGAAAAAGCTGGAGAGCGCGATGGCGAGCACCGACGACGCCGCGCCAGCCGCACCGGCCAAGGCCGCGAACCCCGTCGACGCGCATTTCGAAGACCTGCACAAAATGACGGCCGGCAGCCCGTCGCCGCTGGACGGGACGCTGGGCATGCTGAAGGACGTCGCCGTCTACCTGGACAGCGCCGCCGCCGCCAAGCGCACGGGCGCGGCGCCGCCTCCGGGCGACGCGCTCGCGAAAGTGAAACTGGAAGCGGACGGTAAGCCGGCCCCGCTGGGCACGATGCTGAAGTCCATCGACAGCGGCGGCGCCGGCCTCACGTCCGGCAGCGAACGCGAACGCCTGAACGCGCTGTGGACCGCGGGCCCCGCGCAGTTCTGCCGCCAGGCTGTCGCGGGCCGCTACCCGGTCGTCCGGTCGGCCGCGCAGGACGTCACGGCCGACGACTTCGGCAAGCTGTTCGCGCCGGGTGGCCTGATCGACGACTTCTTCGCGAAGAATCTCTCCCAATACGTCGACATGGGCGGCGCCCAATGGCGCTGGCGCGCGACGGCGAACGACGGCTCGCTGGGCATCCCGCAAGCGACGCTGGACGAATTCCAGCGCGCCGCGAAGATCCGCGACGCGTTCTTCGCCAACGGCGGTCGCCAGCCCTCGATGCGCTTCGACCTGAAGCCGGTGGCGCTCGACCAGGCCATCACCAAGTTCACGCTCGACATCGACGGCCAGGCCTTGAATGCCACGCCGGGTGCGTTGGCGCCGGCGTCGTTCCAGCTGCCGAGCGGGAAGGGCGGCGGGCAGGTTCGTCTCGACGTGACGCCCGCCAGCGCGCACGGCACGTTGCACACGGAAGGCCCGTGGGCCTGGTTCCGCATGCTCGACAAGGCGACCGTGGAACCGACCGCGCAGGGCGAGCGGTTCAAGGTCACGTTCGACGCCGACGGCCGCAAGGCCGCGCTGGAGCTGACCGCGAACAGCGTCGTCAACCCGTTCCGCCGCGCCGTGCTGGAACAGTTCCGTTGCGTGGGTCAGCTGTGACCGGGTACTTCGGCAAGGTCTCCACCCTCGGCGACTTCGTGTCGCGCGGGTTGCCCGACGGGCTGGTCGCTGCGTGGGATGCGTGGTTGCAGCAGTGCATCCAGGCGAGTAGGGAGCAGCTCGGGGATCAGTGGCTGAATCACTATCTCACCAGTCCGGTGTGGCGGTTTGCGATCGCACCCGGGGTTTTAGGTCCCGAGGGTCTGGGCGGCGTGATGATGCCCAGCGTGGATCGGGTGGGGCGGTATTTTCCGCTGATGATAGCGGCGGTTGGGGCGCCGCCGTTGCTGGACTGGTTTCACAAGCATGCGGCGTGGTATGACGCCATCGAGGATCTGGCGCGGGCGTCGCTGGATGCGGCGTTCAGGCTGGAGCAGTTCGATGGGTTGCCGGAGGCTGCCGTGGCGGCTGGTTCGCCCGCGGCGCCCGTGGCCGGGACGTGGCGGTTTGCGCTCGATGACGGTGTTGACGAGCGGGTCGTTGCGGCTGTCTTGCAGGGACATAGTTTGTGGTGGACTGAGGGGGCGCCGGGTGTTGAACCATCGATGCTCGTGTGTGCGGGGATGCCGCGGGTGCAGGGGTTTGGCGTAATGCTCGCTGGCACTTCAAATTCAAATGAGTGCGCTTGATTACGGTTTTAAGCTCACGTATTCCCTAATCATACTTTGTAACTGTTCAGCCAGAGTGAGCGTGGCAACGAACAGTTGTAAACCGCGCCGTTATCCCGCATCATTCCGTCATGCCACCGAAACCACCCCGTCGCGACCTTTCGCAGCTCTCTGATGAGCAGAAGGATCTGCTCATCGAAGCCTTGCTCGCGCGCATGGATGCGCTCGAGGCGAAGCTGGGCATGAATAGCGGGAACTCGAGAAAGCCGCCGTCGAGCGACGGACTGGCGAAGCCAAACAAGACCAGTTCGCTGCGCGGCAAGTCGTAGAAAAAGCCGGTTGCCAGCCTGGTCACAAAGGCACGACGCTCAAGCGCGTGGCCGAGCCGACCGAAACGGTGGATCATCCATTGCCACGGCGGTGCGGACGTTGCCATGCCGCGTTGCCGCTGGATTCGGCGCAATTGCTGGAGCGGCGCCAGGTCCTCGATGTGCCGACGGCCGGTTTTGACGTGATCGAGCACCGCACCTACACGGTGGCGTGCACTTGCGGTCAGCGACACGCCAGCGTGTTTCCCTTTGATGTGAGCGAGACGGTGCAATACGGCCCCAACGTGCGCGCGCTGGGCGTGCATCTGACGCAAGGCCAAATGCTGCCGTATGCCCGGGCCGCCGAACTGATCGCCGACCTGTATGGCTTGCAAGTGGCGCCGGCGACCTTGCTGGCCTGGGTCGATGACGCCGGCAATGCCTTGCAAGGCACGGCCGACCTGATCGCCCGCCATGTGCACCACGCGCCAGTCCTCCATGCCGACGCGTCGGGCCTGCGCGTGGCCGGCAAACTGCACTGGCTGCATGTGGCCGCCACCGCGACACTGACGTGGTATGGCGTGCATGAAAAGCGCGGTCTGGACGCCATGGCCGAGCACGGCATCCTGCCCAAACGTGCCGGCGTCCTGGTGCATGATTGCTGGGCGCCTTACTGGAAGCTCGACGATGGCTTGCACGCCCTGTGCAATGCCCATTTGCTGCGTGAACTGACCCATGTGCGGCAAATGACCGGTCAGGCCTGGCCGACCGATATGACGAACCTGCTGCTGAACGCACAGCGACTGACCACGCGGGCGCGGCAACGGCAGCTTGCGCTTGACGCCGATACTGTCGCGGCCTTCGGCATCCTCTATCACGATATCGTGCGTGAAGGCGAGCGGCTCCATCCCATCATCCTCAAGCCCAACGGCAAGCCCGGCAAACAATCCGAGGCGCACAATCTGCTGCGCCGTTTTCGCTTGCACGCCGACGCCATCCTGCGCTTCATCGCCGACCCGGCGGTCCCGTTTTCAAACAACGTGGCCGAGCGTGCCGTGCGCATGCCCAAGGTCAAGCAGAAAATATCGGGATGCTTCCGCACCGTAAAGGGCGCCAACAATTTCTGCGTCATCCGCTCCTGCCTCGACTCCCTTCGCAAGCTGGGGCACGGCATGCTCGATGTGCTGCGCCAAGCCTTTCACGGCACCCCGATCGTGCCGGCCGCGTAGAGGCTGAACAGTTACCAATTATTATACCCCCCACAGTGTGACGTTAAGTTGTGTGAGCAACCGGTTTCGCCCCGTTGCAGACATTCGCATTAATTGCCGAACACGGCTCGTTGCGGAAAAATCGTTGCTAAGAACTTGACTCAGTCACCTATTCAAGTCAGATTTCTTTTCAAGGATTACTTGCTTTATAGGTTTTTATAATTGCGTCAACCATTTCTCGGCCAATCCCGGCGAGGTTTCCTGTGGTTTTCGTGAAGTAACTTCCGTCTTTAGGTATAAGGGAATCACCGATTTTATAGGTCGAAGAGAGACCAACATCAGCTATTTTTCGCAAATAAGTTTCGTTACATTTCCAATTATTATGAATCCCAACATCTCTTCGTGCTTTAGCCTCTACAAAAGTTGGCCAAAATGGTCTTATACATTCGGGCTCGATGGATAAAGTTTTGCAAATTTCGTCCAGATACTCCGAAGGTTTTTTATACATCAGCTTATTCAAAAACATGTCGGTTGCTTGTCCTATCAAAAAATCTTTTGAATCGGCCTCGAGAATTTGCGACAGCGAAAATTGAACTGAACTAAGCTTTTTGGGATAGGCACGCAATATAGCGGAAAGGCATGACTGAAAGAAAAACTCGAGACCGGAGATTTGAGTAAAGAATAAGTGACATTCGATGTACTCCGTCGCGGTCATCTTCATCGCGGACGCAAAACACCCAAGCTGGTCATACGTGGCACGAAACCCGCCGTGAACCGGCGAATCGAGTTCAACGTTCATTTGCGCTGCCCTGGCCGCGCGGAGGATGAAAATCGTTGCTTGCAAAAATGTATTCTGGTTATTTATAAGCGTGGCAAGTGCTTCTTCTACTTCTTCGCAAACATTTTTGTTGCTCACTGTGTATCCTTATTGTGGGTCTAAGCCATCTATCTGCGCGCAACGATGTTCCGCTATGTGCGGCGGTTTATGGCAGGCGCGCGCCTTCAGGGCGAAAAGCCCAGTGTGCAGCTTCGATTCGAATTTTATCCCCAGATTGAATTTCGATCTCAAATTGCCCGGTACTCGATTGATTTGACGAGTTGATCGATGAAGAAGGCCCCCAATCCTCACGTCGAGGCAGTTCAATGTTGGTGAAGCCTTCGAACGTCAGTAAATGGGGAGGCAGGCCAACAGGGAGTAATCTTATATCGCATCGAGCTGCTTCCCGGCTGATGTACACAGCTACCAGCGTAGCATCGTGGATCGGGAGCGAGTTACTAACCTTCTAGCGAGTAAAGTCACGTTTTCTCCTATGAGAGACTATGGCTCTACTTTCTAGAAAGTTGGTAAATGACATCGAATCTTCCAAAAAAGTCAGGTGGCTGCTGTTGGCCGTACCCGGCCATTAGCAAGCAGCGTAGTATGTTGCTGAGTTGAAAGGTTCATACTTTGTCACACCATCCGTTGCCGACATGCCAAAGCCGCCTGTTGTCCCAACTCGGACCTGCGACCTTTAATCCAAGGCCTAGATAATTGGCAAAGCAATTAGACCTTCAGGAGTGCTCCGATTCTGAATTTGTAAGTAAACCACTCTTTTTCATAAATGTATTTCAACGCCCTAATCATCGTGACGCCGCATGTTTTCCGACAGACTGCGCGGAATCGTTGCATTCATTAAAAGTCATCAGGCGCAGATGCTGCGCTTCATAGTTGACGTTTAAATGTATGAATTGTTGAAAATGGTTTCTCGCTAAATTGACCATTTGTCCACGAGTATTGGTTGCATACAAATGTCCACTCATCATTGTTCAATGATATATCGTAAACATTGAAACTTCGACGCGCATCTTTCTCCGAGAATTTCTTGGTGGAAGATCCAGACATAACTTGTAGAAAGGGCCGTGTGCGCAGATTTTTCACTATTTCGGAAATTGTTTCTGAAATTCTAGTGAGCTCCTTTCTTTCAGTAGAACTTATTGAACTGGATATCCGTTTTCGAATTATCTCCAACTCGCCTGCCTCTAGAATTGTGGCGCCATCGACGCCATTTACCATCAAGAATTCACCGACTTTCTTCTTCAGAGAGTCTGGGTCACCGAGGGCATCCTTTAGCAGATTTAAGACGTTTTCAGCCAATGCTTCGTCGGTCAATGCTGTGTGGTTTTTTCTAACGAGTTTTGCCAAAACCCAAGTGCACATAGTTAGTGCCTTTGATAATAGCCTTCCGCGATCATCTTTAAGCTGGATCGGCAGTGAACCTATGCCGATAATTCTACGGAAGTAGTTTATAACATAGCGACTAATTGCCCGGCTATCAAAATGATTTCCGTATTGGTACACATCAAATCTCGGAATATGTTTGTGACCACATAGCAAAGCATCAAAATCTGCGAATGCGACGTTGCGAAATACTATGTCGCGATGATGAATTCGCATGAAATAATCTGACGCTTTTTCAGGTGGCTCAAATAAATAATGATGCATCACCAGAATTTTTAGGCTTCGCGAAAATTTACTTTTCTCAATGCAGTGGCCGGACTTGTCGGGGTATTTGAGATTGCCATTCATCCCTTGATCATGCCAGTCAAGCAGGTATTCTGCCTGCTTAACCGTCAATTTCCCTTTTGCAACGGCCTGATCATAACGAATGGTTCCGAATGTTGAATCCGTATTGGTTTCATCGGTATCGCCGAGGAATGACGAATCCACATACGCCATGTAAATCCCTTTCCCATCCTTTTCAATCCAATCGTAATAGCATCCGCTTTCCCCGATACGACAATTTGGAAATTGCCTATTATAATTAGTCAGCGATTTCTGGCGTCTCTCCAAAATACTCCTGGTGTCGTCGTCGTTGTTCCAAGCGTCGTGGTTTCCTGGAATGGATTTAACGATTTCGGCAGGAGTATTCAAGCCAGATTGCTTCCCGTCTCCAATAGGGATGGATGCGTGAATCCACCCATGTGCATTTATTAGGCTCTGATCATCACCCTTGTTACTTATGTCACCGGAGACTATCAAGCGATCGATGTCGTCTATTTTCTTTAATCTATTTTCAAGGCCAACTAATAAATCGATAGAGTGTTCATGATTCGTCGGTTTTGACTGGTCTGTTCCGGTTGAGAAATGTAGGTCCGATATGTGAGCGAAACGGAAATGTGGATTGGATTCCATCCTTACTCCTTAGTTTTAAAAAAGGACAAGCCAGTAAATTATGTATGCGCTCATACATCGAAATTCTTTTAATTCTTACGAGATGAGTTCTCGAATGGCCGCATTGGCCGAAGCCTATCCATCGCCAAGTTGAGCATATTTGTCGCGAGGATCATTCGAATCCTCGTGGCTCAGCATGTCACACGCTTACTATGGGGGCTATCTCGACCAATAGCAGCATAACATCTTGCTCTGACGAAAAAGTCACACTTTCTCACCTAACCCCACAACTTGGGCAACGGATAGCTTGCATACCGAAAAAGCATTCATCCAACTCCTCGACTGGCGTCAATGCAACGCTGCTGCCACTGGGCGATCTCCTCTGCGTCCCAGGCAACGGACTTGGGGCCGATGGGAATCGGTGCAGGGAACAAGCCTGCCTTCACTTTCCTCCAAATTGTTGTGCGAGACCATCCGGTCGCTTCGATCACGGCTGACAAACGGAGGAATTTTCTGATCGTAGACATGATTGCTCCTATGGCTATTAAAAATTTGCGAAAAATGGTGCTTAAAGGAATTATCTGCCTAGGTAAATCGAGGTGACCTGTTCGCGAGAATGTCCCAGTTCACGATAACTTGAGTCGTGCCTTTTGATCAGCTAGCTGTCAAGTCCCGTCTGATCATAAACGCGTTTAACGAATAATTCTGGCCGCTTCTTCTGCCGTAACTGTTCAGCCAGAGTGAGCGTGGCAACGAACAGTTGTAAACCGCGCCGTTATCCCGCATCATTCCGTCCTTTGAAATCGAGCTCGAAAACGTAATGATCTCCAGCGTCACTCCAACCAGCAACAATGGAGGAATCATCACTGAGTGCGTGCATCTTGCATCCTCGAAATTCAAGTGCTCGTACACCCAGCAGAAAATCGGTGGCGGTGCCGGCGGCAGTACGGCAGGTGGCTGGGATTCAGCCGCCAACAAGATCTACGTCTGACGGGGGCACCATGCCGCATCCGGTTGTCTACCCCGGCGACTTCAAAGCCTTGCTGGATAAATGGGCCAAGCAAAGGCTCGAGGACTGGAGCGAGGACCACAACAAATTAACGTTCATCGCTGACGGTCAATGTGCGAAGCTGCAGCAGGAGCTAACGAACGTGGGTCATACCAGCCGATGGCAACCGGGAGAACGGGTTGTGGACGTTGCCAGGACTTTAAAGCCAGGAACGGTGATCGCCAATTTCGTCCTCAAGGACGGCAAAATGGTCTATCCAAATACCCATGGCTATCATGCAGCGTTGTTCGTGAGAGGCGAGGGCTTTAGCGTCGTGACAGGGAAGCCCAGCCAGATCGTCATGTTCGACCAGTGGAAAAATGCCAGGGCCGACGCATCGCATGCGCCCGGCACCCGACCGGTTCGCGCTTACACTCCTGAGCAGGTCAGGCAGAGCGGCAGATCGCCTTGCGACAATGCGAACGATTTTTATGTTGTGGTGGTTCCATGAGAACGCTCTTCCTTGCTACTTTCGCACTGGCCTGTACGGTTGGCAATGCAGCAGTCTACAAATGTCCCCAGGTATTTCCCGGCAGAGACGCTCCCGCGGCGCCCTTGACCGGCGCCTCGATGATGTGGGGCGAACTTCATGGCGACGGCTATTTGCATGGGGATGACGAAGCCGCCGATGGAGGCTATGACATACGCTACGGTCTTGCGGACGATGAGCAAGGGTGGCTCGTGTGTGCATATGGTGCCGACAAGCGGATCAAGGGCAAGATCCACGATGGGCGCGAGTGGGGCCAATCCATGTCCTATGGCGGGATCAAATGGTGGATGAAACTTGCTCCCAAGGCCGGGAATTGTACAGTGCAAGTCAGGGAGATGAAGGTATCCGACTCAGGCAAAAGCACGTGGACCGCTACCGCCAGCTGTGAACACCAATGATCCCGACGTGGTCAAGGTGACGGCACATCCAACGGCGGCTCATCCAACAACTTGGCCTTGTACGCCATCAGTTGGTCAGCTTGAATGTCGAATCGCTTCAACCATTGCTCAGCAGCCGCACCAATCAAGCGCGGCTCGCTCTCGGACGACGCGTATTGCAACCGCACAGTCGGCGTCCGGATGGGCTGTAGCAGCATATTCGGGAGCACCATCCGTGCTGGAGGCGGCTCGTCCGCTGGCGCCGCGTCGGGCCTCGCCCCAGCCTGGATGACGATCCCCTCGCCGTAGTCGAGCAGGCGAAACCAGTCCATCGGCAGCTCGGAGCGAACCGTCGACTCCCCGCCAATCTTCTCCAGGTAATTACGATTGATCGCGGTTAGCCATCCTACGGTTTTGATCCCCTTGTGAGCATTCACCGCGCCGGGAACCAAGCCGCCAGCGTCGAAACCGTGTAGTTTTGACGCCAGGAATGCCTCGAACGCCTGGTTGTCGAGATAGCGCAGGGCCGATAGCACGAGGCCGTATCCTGCATAGCCGTGTGCGGCACGAAGGCGGCGCGCGCAATCTACGAACAGTTGCACGAAGGTATCCGGCTTCTCTTCAACGAACAGGAGCGGAACGCTGAACCGCAGGCCGCAAAGGCCCCAGCCGCCCATCTTGACTTGCCAGGCCGGTACGCCGACGATCTGGAACTCCCACGGACCGGCATCATGCGCTTCCTTTCCGCTGGCGTAATAAAAGCTCAGCGGGTCGTCCTCATCCATCCGGGCCAGCATCGCCTTGAGTGGTTTTGCTTTCGATATAGCCATTTTGCCTGGGCCCTCGGGCGGATCTTCCCGGAAGAGCCAGGTAAACGCCGGATTGACGGTCCGTTGGTACTCGTCGAAACAGGCGCAGATGGCTTCCCGCACAGCGGGCAAGTGCGCATCGGCGAAAAACAGGGTGCCGGCAATGGCGGGTACGCAACCCACGTAGTTCTGCGGGCCTTGTCTGGTAAGCATGCCGCCGGGCACGTTCAGTGCTTCGGGATTCGTCCGTATCAGTGTAAGCGGGTCGAACGGCAATTCACTCATATCTGTCCTTAAAACGCTGGCACGCCGCCTGGTGGCGGTCGTTTCATCACGACCGTGTAGATTATCCCAAGAATTGCGGCTGCAGATTCGAGTTGCTCGACTGGAATCTTTGATGGCTCAGGCTCGGGCTGATTGCAGTCGCAGTCTTCGAGCTTCATTGACACCAACTTTTTTTCGTCTCCAGCGATGATGGCGTAGCTTTCGAGTTGCCGAGGCCTGAACGCGTCGTCCGGGAACTTCATCTCGACAACCTGCTTGATGTTGTCCTGCGTCGGCGGTTTCGTCGGATCCTTGACGATGACCACGTCGGGCCGACGCGTGTAGCCTCGGCCAGCCTTGTACGGCTGCGGCCGGGTTGGGTCTTTGGGCCAAAGCGTCTGTGTCCAGCCCGGCCACAAGTCCCTGCTCTTCGTTGGTATTTCTTTGTCCAGGAAAGGCTCGGGCGGACGTTTCGTCATGTCATACGTGTATTCGGCCTTGTAGGGGCTCGTGTGTCCGAGCGCGGTATCGAGTGCTTTCAGCCGGCTGGACACGCATTCCTGCTTCAGTGAACGGCCATCCGCGCCGATACTTGGCTGGGTCTGGCACTTGCACATCGCCGAGCACAGAACTTTCTTGTCGGAGTAGTCGAGCTCGGGCTTGTTGATGGACACGACGGTCGTCGAGCCCTCTGGCGACATGCCACCGACGGCCAGTGGCGGCTTTCCGGCTGGCGGCTGGTTCGTCGGCCCCGTCACGCGTCACCGTCCTCGGCCAGGTCGAACGCCAAGGCTTCGCGTGCGTCCCGCTCAACCCATGCGGTGTAGCCGTCCGCGTCGGTCGTGCCGGTCATGTATTGGCCACCGGTCGAGCGTATGCGGACAGCCTGGTTGCGCACCGGTTCGCCCGTCGTGGCGTCGACCAACTGGAACCGGCCCCGGTAGCGTTCCTTGGTGCTTCCCATCGGCTCGTCGACGTAGCGGCTGGCGAGTCCAGTAGCCACGATGCCAAAACCTTGCTTCAGGACGCCGGATGCGCCGTTGCTCACAGTGCCCGTCGCCGCACCGTTCACCGGCGCCGTGAATGAGAGCATCTGGCTCGAGATGAGCGTCGCGCCGCAGGCGGTCTTGCAACCGTGGTATGCGACGGCCTGACCGCGATCGCGAAAGCCGGCGTCGCCCTCCACGATAGGAAATACTCCCTTGCACCTCGGGCAAGAGACCATGTCACCAACGCGAGCCCAGCCCTTTCCCTCCGTGAAGGCAAATTGCGAGCAAGTGATGACGGTACCGCCGTGGTTTGTCTTGTCACCAATGACGATGAGGGCTTTCAAGTTGCCTCCTGAATTCCTTGCATTTAAGGAAAGACTATCATTAGTGGCTAGCGGAACTTTGCGGAATGTAGCGTCGAGCTGCCGCACGACCCCGCCATCGGCGTGCCATCGACGAAGATGAACGCAAACTCGAACGCTGCAAATAAGGGATGACCAACATGGATGAGGATTTCGCCTGCTTTCTTGCAGAATTTGGACCGGCAATTGACAGGCGCCATGTGCCGCCCTCGACGATCGCGCGCTATCGCGGCAAGCTGCCGGACCAGTTGCTCGCGTACTGGGAAGCGTATGGTTGGTGCGGCTACGGCGAGGGGCTCTTCTGGACAGTGAATCCCCAGGAGTACGAGCCCGCATTGGAAGCATGGATCGGCGACACGCCGTTCATGGAGCAAGACGCCTATCACATCATTGCGCGCAGCGCGTTCGGCACGCTTTACCTCTGGGGCGAGAAGACTGGAGACACGCTGCGCGTGTTCGCGCCGGCCTCGGTCTGCTTCACGACAGCCCCCGACGATGACATCGACCGCGATTTCGAGATGCGTCTATTCTTCGGCGGACTGTCGCGCGAGACGAACGACGTCGAAGGCCTGTTCGCGCCGGCCTTGCAGCAGCTGGGGCGTCTCGGACGCGACGACATGTACGGCTTCGTTCCTGCGTTGGCGCTTGGTGGCACACTCACGCTCGCCAACCTGCAAAAGGTCAAGGCTGTCGAGCATCTCGTCATACTCGCGCAGCTCGCGCCGCTACAGGTGACCCAGGTCTGAACGGTCCGACCGCTGTCCGATCATTGGGGCGCCCAAATGGAACGGTGTACACTTGTGCCCACATTTTTGTTAGCAGACCGTGAAATGAACGACCGCACCACATCACCCCCGAGCCAAGGCCTGCCGGCACAGTTGCTGGCCGACCTGCAAACCCGCTTCGGCCCCCGTTTCTCGCTCGCCGCCGCAGTCCGCGACCAGCACGGCCGCGACGAATCGTCATTCGTGGACGTGGCCCCGCCGGACGCGGTGGTGTTCGCCGAGGACGTCGCGGACGTCCAGGCGCTGCTCGCCCTGGCCAGCCGCCACGCGGTGCCGGTGATCCCGTTCGGCGCGGGCTCGTCGCTGGAAGGCCATTTGCTGGCGGTACGGGGCGGCATCAGCCTGGACGTGAGCCGCATGAACCAGGTGCTCGCCATCGACACCGCGGACATGACGGCAACCGTGCAGCCGGGTGTGACGAGGATGCAGCTGAACCAGGCGCTCAAGGGCACGGGCCTGTTCTTCCCCGTGGATCCGGGCGCGGACGCGTCGATCGGCGGCATGTGCGCCACGCGCGCCAGCGGCACCAATGCCGTGCGCTACGGCACGATGCGCGAGAACGTGCTCGCCCTGCAGGTGGTCACGGCCGCCGGCGAGATCGTGCATACCGGGACGCGCGCGCGCAAGAGCAGTGCGGGCTACGACCTGACCCGGCTGATGGTGGGCAGCGAAGGTACGCTCGGCGTGTTCACCGAGATCGTGGTGCGCCTGCATCCGCTGCCGGAGGCGCAGTCGGCGGCCGTGTGCTCGTTCCCGGGTATCGCCGAAACCGTCGGCGCGGCGATCGACATCGTCCAATCCGGCATCCCGATCGCGCGCATGGAGTTGCTCGACGCGAATGCGGTGCGGATGGTGAACCGGTACAGCAAGCTCGATCTGCGCGAAGGTCCGATGCTGCTGATGGAGTTCCACGGTACGCCGGCCTCCGTGCGCGAACAGGCGGAATCGGTCGAGGCACTGGCCGCGGAACATGGCGGCGCGGCCTTCGCCTGGGCGACCGGCACCGAGGAGCGTACACGGCTCTGGACGGCGCGTCATCACGCGTATTTCGCGGCCATCGCCTCGATGCCCGGCTGCCGCGCGATCAGCACCGATACCTGCGTGCCGATCAGCCGCCTGGCGGAATGCCTGCTCGAGTCGGTGCGCGAAGCCGACGAGATGGGCATGCCGTATTTCCTGGTCGGGCATGTCGGCGACGGCAACTTCCATTTCGGCTACCTGATCGATCCGCACAAGCCCGAGCAGCGCGAGCGCGCCGAACACCTGAATGCGCAGTTGGTGGCACGCGCGATCCGCCTCGACGGCACATGCTCGGGCGAGCACGGCATTGGCATGCACAAGATGGATTTCCTGGTCCAGGAGGCCGGGCTGCCCGCGGTCGAACTGATGCGGGCCATCAAGCGGGTATTCGACCCGCAGGACATCCTCAACCCCGGCAAGGTGTTGTGGGGAGAAGCAGGACAGGACGCGCCGCGGCGCAGCTGGGCCGGGTGAGCCGACGGCGGGGCAGCGGCACTACGCTGCCCGCGGCAACGTCATCCTGAACGTCGTGCCACGCCCCACGACGCTCTTCACGTCGATCGTGCCCTGGTGACTCTGCACGATCCCATACACGATCGACAGGCCGAGGCCCGTGCCCTTGCCCACCGGCTTGGTCGTGAAGAACGGCTCGAAAATATGCTCGAGATGCTCGGGCGCGATGCCGCTGCCGTTGTCTTCGATCTCGACCCACACGACCTTGTCATCGTACCCGGTGCGGACCACGATCGTGCCCTTGCCGTCGATCGCATGGGCCGCGTTGATGAGCAGGTTCAGGAAGACCTGGTTGATCTGCGAGGGCAGGCAGTACAGCTCGGGGACGCCGGCATATTCCTTCACGACGTCCGCCTTGTACTTGATCTCGTTCCAGGCGACGTTCAGGGTGCTGTCCAATCCCTGCTCGAGATCGGCCATCTCTTTTTGCGTGCCGCCGGGCCGGGAGAAATCCTTCAGGTTCTGCACGATGTGCTTGACGCGCTGCAGGCCCTCCCTGGATTCGTTGAACAGGTCGTCGAGGTCCATGCGGATATCGTCCAGCCCGATGTCCTGTTTCATGAAGGCGACCGGTGCGCGGGCATCGCCCGGCAACAGCCCTTCGACGCCTTCGAATGCCTTGATGAGCCGCAGGATGTCCCTGGCGTCGCGTTCGAGTGCGCCGAAGTTGGCGCTGATGAAGGCCAGCGGATTGTTGATCTCGTGCGCGACGCCGGCGGCCAGCAGGCCGATCGAGGCCATCTTTTCGGATTGCAGCAGCTGGCCCTGCATGTCGCTCAATTTGCGGATCAGTATCCGTTGCTGTTCCTTCTCGGCTTCCAGCCTGGCGTTCGCCACTTCCAGGGCCTGGGTGCGCTCGCGCAGGTGCGCTTCCATCTGCTTGCGCTGGGTGACGTCGTAACCGATGCCGACGATGCCGTTCACCGCGCCCTGTTCATCGCGCAGCAAGACCTTGGTCGTGACGGTCCAGCCCAGTTCGCCCGTATCCTGGTCTTCCACCAGTTCTTCGTAATCGAACAGCGACTGGCCCGAGTCCATGACCTGCTTTTCGTCCGCAAAATACTTTGCCGCCAATTCGGACGGGAAGAAATCGAAGTCGGTCTTGCCGATCAGCTGCGGCGGCGCCTCGACGCCGGCCAGGCGGGCCATACGGTTGTTCCCGAACAGGAAGCGGCTGTCGCGGTCCTTGGCGTAGATGCGGAATGGAATGTTGTCGACCAGCGTGCGCAGCAGATTCTGTTCGAAGACCAGTTCCGCGGCCGACTGGTCGTGCATGTCGCGGTCGTGCCGGATCCGCTCGCGCAGCGCCGCATTCGTCAATGCCGTGGTGGCCGATGTGGCCAGGATGTCGAGGAGTGCCGTCTCGGCCGTCCGCACCTGCTCCAGGACGACCACGCCGGGTACGCCGGCCCCGTCGCCGACGGCAAAGCAGCCCGTTGCGCCCATGCAGACGCATTCGCGGGTGCGCCGCACGTGCCCGACGATGCTTGCTACCGGCGTACCGGCGTCGCACGCGTCGGCCGGGCCCACCCAGTAGCCGTGCGCGGCCCCGCACAGCGCCACCGCGACGGCGACCGCTTCCTGCCGCACGGCCTCCGCACTCGCGTGCGCGGCGATGCGCCGCAAGCCTTGCGCGAGCGCTTCGAGCGTCGCTTCTTCTTGATTACCGTCAAGGAAGGTTAATTTCGACATGGTAACTAATTCTTGCAGTTCCTCCCTGTATGGACAACTAAATTCGAGACAATGGGCCAAATAGCCACACTTATCCGCCAAAAAGTGCGGATCAAAGGAAGTGCAGGGCCGCCACGGCGATCAGCGTCGGCGGGGTTGCAGCGGCGAGCAACCCGATGGGACTGATCGCACGGTCGGGAAAGCTGTCCCTCAGGATCGCGGCGCCGGCCGGATTGGGCGCGTTGGCGATCAAGGTCAGTCCGCCGCCCGCGACGGCGCCGCCGACGAGGGCGGTCTTGTACGCAAGGCTCAGGCCCGGCACCTGGGCGCCGAGGTAGGTCAGGGCGGCATTGTCGGTGATGGCGGTGAGCGCCGTGGTGCCGAAGAACACGGCGTTGGCGCTCATGCTCGTCAGCAGCGGCGCGAGCCACCAGGCCTGCAGGCCGCCGAGCACGACGAGGCCGGCCAGGAAGAACGCGACCAGCAGCGCCTCGCGCAGGATCAGGTCGTCCTGGTAGCGCTGGTAGGCGGCCGTGAAGCCGAGGAAGAACAGGAATACGCCCATGAAGACCTGCGGATGATGGGCGAAGACGACGATCAGCACGAGGAATAGCAGGTGCATCGCGATGACCGGCAGGGGCACGGGTTCGGCCGTGGCGTCCGCTGCGGCGCCCAGTGCGAGGAACTGGCGGCGGAACACGATGAGCAGCAGAGTCGTGTTGGCCAGCACGGCCAGCGCCGATTTCCAGCCGAAGTTGGCCAGCATGAAGCCGAGGTCCCAGCCCCACGTGGCGGCCACCATCAGCACCGGCGGGGCGGCGAACGGCGTCAGCGTGCCGCCGATGGAGACGTTGACGAACAGGACGCCGAGGATGGCGTACTTCAGGCGTGGTCCGGTGTCGCGCGCGAACACGCCGTCGCGCAGCAGTAGCGCGGCCAGGGTCATCGCGGCCGGTTCCGTGATGAAGGCGCCCAGCAAAGGTACGAGCGACAGCACGACGCAGCACAGCGCCATCGTCCGCGGCAGCGGCAGCAGGCGCGCGCCGGTGCGCACGAGCAGGCTGGCGAGGTCGAGGATCGGCCGGCTCCCCGCCACGACCATGATCGCGAAGACGAACATCGGCTCCGTGAAATTGCGCGACTCGAGGTAGGTCACCGACGCGTGCCGGCCGGCGACGCCGAACATGAACAGCATCAGCACCGCGGCCCAGAACCCGAACACGACTTCCACTTCGCCGAGCAGATGCCAGAAGCCGGCATGGCGCGGCTGCGTGTGCGCGAGGCGTTCGAAATACTTGACGGAGAAAGTGTGGAGGACGGCCACGCCGAACAGCGCGGCACCGATCATTTGCAGGGGCGTGGGTGTAAGCATAGGGGCGCGACAAGGCCGCGTGGCGGCCCGACCAGCGCGTATCACCTGTCGCGCCGACATGGCGCGAACACCCCTTGTCGCACGAGTATAGCCGATGGCGCCGATCGCGCGCCATGCCGTCACGGTTGGTCCGCGATGCCCGCCTTGCCCGGCGCGTCAGCTTGCCAATCCCGATGGGATCAGGAGTGCGTCATGCTTTCCAGTTCGGCTTTTCTGGCCATCAGCTCTCGATAGCGGCGGCGCGCGCGCCCCAGAATTGCTGCTGCCATTACCAGCATCAGGGCAAACACCAGGGCTGACGCGCGCGCTGCGGCATTGTTGTCATTGACCGCTAGTGCGATGGCACCGGCCAGTGCGGCGGCGCAAAACGACACCGCCATGCGCGCCGCGACAATCCGCTGCGTCACCAGCAACACGCGGCGGGTCGACAGCACCCAGGCGGCGTAGACAGCCCAGCCGATACCGATCAGCGTCATGCCGGCTAGTGCAATAGCAGTGCGTTGCGGCAGAACCGGCTCGGTCAGCCACAGGGCGCCGGTCAGGGTGGCCATCGTCAGCGCAGCCAGCAGCAGTGCCACGTAGCCGCAACGCGCGCGCGCCGACAGTTCGCGCTCCAGCAGTGCATTGAGTGAAACGGTGTTCATGGTTGCACCCCTTTCATGTCGAGTTGATAACGCAACAGTTTGCGTGCGCGGAACAGGCGTGATTTGACGGTGCCGACGGGGATGCCCAGCACTTGAGCCACCTCGTCGAGCGACAGCTCGCGCAGGTAGAACAGGGTCAGTACTTCGCGCTCGGTGAGCGGCAAGCGGCTTAGCTCGGCGAGCATCGCGTCCAGGTCGGATTCGACGTCGTCGGCGTGTGTCTCGTCGGCTTGTTCGTCAATCTCGCCATCGGCTGCCGGCGGGTGCGCGTACTGTTCGCGCAAGCGGTCCATCAGCACGCGGTGAGCGATGCCGAATAGCCAGGAACGCAGGCGCGCACCGTCGCGCAGGCGCGCAATCCCGCGCAGCACGCGCAACCAGACTTCCTGGCTGGCATCGTCGGCAGCGGCATCGCTGCCGCTCAGGTTGCGGGCGTAGCGCCACAGAGGCAGCTGAAAGCGCGCGATCAGCGTGTTGAAAGCCGCTTGCTCGCCCAGCTGGCAACGAATCGTCAGCAACTCGTCGGCGCACGTGTCGTATGGGGAGGGGGAAAGGTCGGTCATGGGATCTCCGTCAGCATACCGTGGTAGTCGGACGGGAAACCAAAAGGTTCATCGTTTACGGCCGGCCCGCGATGCCCGCCTTGCCCAGCGAGTCCGCCATGCGCACGAGCCTCACGAATTCGGCGCGGTAGCCTTCGCGGTCGTCGCCGCGCGCATCGTTGGCCCAGCGCGCGATCTCGTCGTAGCTCACGTCCGCCAGCGCCGTCTCGCCGCGCAGCCGTTGCCCGAACGCCGCGACGGCCACCGCGAACCGCTGGTCCTCCGGCGCCGCCCCGAAGCGCGCACGCGCCGCGCCGGCCAGCACCGGCCGCTCGATCAGGCGGCTGGTCGCTTCTCCCGGCAGCTTGTAGCGCAGCTTGACGAAGCAAAGCTCGTCGCCGCGCTTGCCGGCTTTGGACTGGGCGGCAGGCTGGTTGCCGGCATAGCGCGGCGGATCCACGAGCCCGGCGGCGGCGGCGGCCGGCGTGATCTCGTAGATCGCGGTGACGGTATGCCCGGCACCCATGTCGCCCGCGTCGACCTTGTCGTCCTTGAAGTCCTGGCGCTGCAGCATGCGCGTCTCGTAGCCGATCAGGCGGTAGGCCGCGACCTGGTCCGGGTTGAATTCGACCTGCACCTTGACGTCGTTCGCGATCGGGAACATGGTCGAGCCGAGTTCCTCGCTCAGCGCCTTGCGCGCTTCCAGCAGCGAGTCGATGTATGCGGCGTTGCCGTTGCCCGACTGCGCCAGGCGCTGCATCAGCGCGTCGTTCAGATTGCCTTCGCCGACGCCGAAGATCGACAAATAGATGCCCGTCTTGCGCTTGGCGGCGATGAATTGTTCGAGCTGTTTCGGGTCCGTCATGCCGAGGTTGAAGTCGCCGTCCGTCGCCAGGATCACGCGGTTGACGGCTTCGTTGTCGAAGTGGCGTTCGGCCATCTCGTAGGCGCGCTTCAGGCCCTCGCCGCCGGCCGTGCCGCCGCCCGCGTGCAGGCTGTCGATGGCGGCGAGGATCTTGTCCTTGTCCTTGCCGGCCGTCGGTTCCAGCACCGTGCGCGTGCCGTTGGCGTAGCTGACGATGGCGATCGTGTCCTCGGGACGCAGCTGTTCGATGAACAGGCGGAAACCCTGCTGCAGAAGGGGCAGGCGGTCGGGCGGCATCATCGAGCCGGAGACGTCCACGAGCAGCACGACGTTCGCGCGCGGGCGCTCGGCCGCGTGGATGTCGTAGCCGCGCACGGCGATGTGCACGAGCTGGTTGCCGGCCTTCCAGGGGCTCGGCATGACTTCCGTGCTGACCGCGAACGGTTGATTGCGGTCGCGCGGCGCCGCATAGTGGTACGGGAAGTAGTTGACCATCTCTTCGACGCGTACGGCATCCAGCGGCGGCATCCGGCCCGCGGCCAGCAGGCGGCGCACGAAGGCATACGAGGCCGTATCGACGTCGGCGCTGAACGTGGAAACCGGCTGCTCGGACACCAGCACCGTCTTGTTCGGTTCCTTGTCCGGGAATTTGTCGGCGCCTTGAGGCAGCGGCACGATGATCTGCTGCGGCATGATCGCCGCATAGTTCGCCTGCGCCGGCGCGCGCTGTGCCACGAAGCCGCCACTGGTGGTGCCGGCGCTCACCATCGCAGGGGCCGGCGGCGCCGGCGGTGCGGGTATCTTCGCGTCCATGTAGACGGCTTCGCGTGGCGAGCTGCACGCGGCCAGGAGGATGACGCCGCAGGCGAGGGCGGCGGCGATGCCGGTCGAAGGTTTCATGATGGTCCCTGTTGGAAGAAGGCTGGAATTATTCTTCCGCTAACTTGCTCCAACAGGGACGAACTGACAACGGGCGTTACAACTTGTAAATATTGAACCTTCGATCACTTCCCCAACGCGGCCAGCGCCCAGGGCAAGGCCGCGCGCTGATCAGTCGCGGTCCGGCGCCCCCAGCGGGAACAGGGGGCGGTATGGCCGCGCCTCGTCCACCGCGCGCGCGAACGACGGCCGCGCCAGCAGGCGCGCGCGGTAGGCACGGAGCAGGGGATAGCGGTCGGCGATCGGATGCGTCCAGTCCGCGTAGAACAGCGCGGGCGCGGCGGCGCAGTCCGCGAGCGAGAACGCGTCGCCGGTCGCCCACGTGCGGCCGGCCAGGCTGCCATCGAGCCAGGCGTACGCGAGCTCCAGCTTCTCCGTTGCCGTCGCCAGCCCGTCCGCGCGCCTGGTCGCGTCTCCTGTCAGCGCGCCGTTCACCGCGTGCTGCACCATGCTCATCACGTGCAGGTCGAAGAAGCGGTCCATGAAGCGCACGTCGAGCGCTTCCAGTGCGTCGTCCGGCAGCAGGCGCACGGGACCGGGATGMGCCAGTTGCAGGTATTCGATGATGATGCTTGTCTCGACCACGTTGCGCTCGCCATCGACGAGCAGCGGGAATTTGCGCAGCGGCCAGCGTTTCAGCCATTCCGCGGCGTGCTGCGGCGTGTCCGGCCCGAGGCTGCGGAATTCGAAAGGCGTGTCGTTCTCGTACAACGCGACGAGCACTTTTTGCGTGTACGACGAGAAGGGATGACCGTAGAGCACGAGGGGCATGGCGGATCGCTTTCGGTTGTAGGGATGGGATAGACTAACACCACACCGAAAGGATATGTTCAATGACCCAGCACGCATGGACACCTGTCACACATGACTCCTGCGCCGGCGTAAATGGCCCCTTCTACCACGGCACCCGGATCCGCTTCCAGGCCGGCGACCTGCTGACGCCGGGCCGCGCCTCCAATTTCGAGGCGGGCCGCGTCTCCAACAACGTGTATTTCAGCGCCTCGCTGGAGGCGGCGGTCTGGGGCGCGGAACTGGCGACAAAGCTCGCCGGGGACGAGGGCAGGGGCCACGTGTATGTCGTCGAACCCGTGGGCACGTTCGAGGATGATCCGAACCTGACGAACAAGCGCTTCCCCGGCAATCCCACGCGCTCGTACCGCACGCGGGATGCGCTCAGGATCGTCGCCGAAGTGGAGGGCTGGCAGGGACATCCGCCGGAAGCGATCCGGCAGATGCTCGACCATCTGGAAGAACTGAAGCGCGCGGGGCGTGCCGTGATCGAGGACTGATCAGCCGCGCGGACGCCTGCGCGCGCGCCGTGCGGCCAGCAGCGCGGCCACGCCGGCGCTACCCAGCCACAGTGAGCCAGGTTCCGGCGCGTTGCCCGGCCGGGGCGGGGACTTGCCCGGATCGTTCGTGTTGCCGGGCAGGTCGGACGTCGGCGGCAGCAGGTTGTCGGGGAGCGGTGACGACGGCTTCGTGCCGGTGTCGGTGGACGGCAGGACGGTGTCGTCGAGGCTCGTCGGCAGGTGCGTGTCGGTGGACGGCGAACCGCTGTCCGGTGTCGTGCCGGATGTGCCGCCGGCTGGCGTTCCGCCCGTGCCCGGATCGCCGGTGCCGCCCGGCGTACCCGTGCCGGCGCCGCCGCCGGTTCCCGTCGTGATGCTCGAGGTCTTGCTGACCAGGTACAGGGGCACGCCGCTGCCGGTCCAGGTGGCCTCGGGAATGCCGCTGCCGAAGCGGTTCATGCCTAAGTTGTGCAGCGACGATGCGCCGCCGTTGTGAGTCGCGGTGCTCGCGAAGGTCTGCAGCTGGAAGCCCTGGCCCGCGGGGTTGCCGTCAACCGCGAACCCGGCCTCTTCCACGTCGCCTTCCTGCGCCACTTCGACGGAGGAATCGAGTTCTGCTTCGCTCGGTCCCTTCGCTTCGACGGGCAACCGGGGCACGTCGGAAATGCGGTTGCCGCAGCGCGTACGGATTTCGTTCTGGCCGTCGGACAGCAGGGTCTCGCCCTTGGCCAGCTGCAGCTTCTGCGCCGTCCAGTACACCTTGTCGCCCTTGCGGTACGAGACGTACACGGCGCGCGGCTTGTCGACTGTCCTGACGGTGGCCCTGGCCGTCTCGAACGCGGCATAGTGCGTCGCGACGATCTTGTCCATGACGACGATGCGTGCCAGTTCCCGGCGGTCGGTCACGCCGCCGGGCACGATGGAATAGGGATAGACGCGGCGCGTCGTTTTCGTCTCCGCCTGTGCCGCCACGGGCAGCACGGCAGGGGCCGGCGTCGTCGCCTGCACCTGCGCCTGCGTGATGGGCGCCGGCACCGCGGGCGCACGCATCGCGAGCGCGTACAGGGTCGCGCAACCCGCTGCGCCGAGCAGGCCGATGGCGGCCAGGCGCTTGTTCAGGTGTACGCCCTTTCTGCTGCGGCGTATGTAGGCGCTGCGGTAGTCCATACGAGGCTGGAGACGTTGGAAGTAGGAGATTTCCTACAGGGTAGCACTGTTTCCAATAGTAATACTATATTTTTCTGTGGAAATTCTATTTGCATAGTGCAAATGGAGACAGTGGCTGCTGGCGGGTTGTTATATGCGTAGGGTGGGCACCCCGTGCCCACGCGTAACGCCAACATTTCGCAGACGTCCGCGTGGGCACAGGGGGGCCCACCCTACAAAGGGGATCAGTGCTCGACGAGGGCCAGGACGGCGGTGATGTTGTCGCGGCTGCCGTGCGTCTTGGCCAGGGCGACCAGTTCGTGGCAGCAMTGTTCCAGCGACTGCGCGTGCGCGCCGGCCAGTGCGTTTTCGATGGCGGCGTGCGGCGTATTGCCGTACATGCCGTCGCTGCACAGCAGGTAGACGTCGCCGGGGCGCGGCATGCTGGCCTTGACGTCGGGCGCGACGGTCACCGTCGGACCGATCGCCTGCAGCAGCAGGTTGCGCGGCGGGAAGTCGCCGGAGACGCCCGCTTCCAGCGCCTGCTGGTACATCGTCTGGTCGCGCGTGAGCACGGCCAGTTCGCCGTCGCGGTAGCGGTACAGCCGGCTGTCGCCGACGTGGAAGATGACGAGGGGGCCGCCCGGCAGGCTCTGCCAGAAACCGGTCAGCGTCGTGCCCATGCCGCTGCCTTCGCCATGGCCCTTCTGCACGTTGGCGCCGTACACGCGCGCGTTGGCGGCATCGACGGCTTCGTGCACGGCCACGATGGCGGGCATGTGCTCGTCCTGCCAGGTCGCGTCCGGGTCGGCGGCATCGCCGGGGCTGGCTTTTTTCGGGACGCTGGCGGCCAGCGCGTCGCGCAGGATTTGCAGCGCCAGGCAGGCCGCGATCTCGCCACCGTCGTGACCGCCCATGCCATCCGCCACGGCCACGAGGCGGAGCGAAGGGTCGATGAGGAAATTGTCTTCGTTCGAATGGCGCACGAGGCCGACATCCGTCAGGCCATACGCGCTGCCGAAGGCGAGGCGGTGATAAATGCTAGGGGTGAGCTGCTTCCATGTCATGACTATATGCTAACACGCGCCGCCGGCGCTGGCGACCTATGGCATGCCAGCCCCACAGGTTTATACTTGATATATGAACGACACCCGCTGCACCTGGGCCAATATGGCCAATCCGCGCTACATCGCCTACCACGACCATGAATGGGGCGTGCCGTGCCACGACGAGACGACGCTGTTCGAGATGCTCAATCTCGAAGGGGCGCAGGCCGGGCTGTCGTGGGAAACCATCTTGAACAAGCGTGCCGGCTACCGCGCCGCCTTCGACGGCTGGGATGCGGACAAGATCGCGCGCTACGACGATGCGAAAGTGGTCGAGCTGTTGGCCAACCCGGGCATCGTGCGCAACCGCCTGAAGGTCGCGGCCGCCATCAATAACGCCAAGGCCTACCTGCGCCTGCGCGAAGAGGGCCTCACGCTGGACGACTACCTGTGGAACTACGTCGACGGCCGGCCCATCGTCAACGACTGGCCCGACGGCGCGCGCCCGGCCCGCACCGAGCTGTCCGACCGCATTTCGAAAGACCTGGCCAAACGCGGCTTCAAGTTCGTCGGTTCGACCATCGTGTATGCCTACATGCAGGGCATCGGCATCGTGGACGACCACGACCGCGCGTGCCTGTGCCGCCGCCGGAGGTGACTCATGGACTATCGTGCAGGGTGGTGCGACCGGGCCCGCTTTACCGTCTTCGATGCGCATTACGGCGACGGCGCCGCGATCCGCGTCCTGACCGACGTCTGGCGCACCGATCCGCACCGTTCGCCCGGGCTGCACGTGATCGCCCGTTGCGACCACCTGCTGCCGGGCTTCCACCGCTTGCCGCAGGCCGAGCCTGGGCTCACCGTGGACCTGGTCAGCGCGCCGCTGGATGAGGCGCTCGCCCAGCTGACGGCGCGGATCGACCTGTTCCGCCTGCACGATATCGAACACGCCGGTACGGACTTCGCACGTCACGTGGCGCGCCTGGCCGCCCAGGATGCCCGCCTGCTGGTGCAGGGGCTCACGCAGGACCAGGTCGCCGCGCTGGAGGCGCAGGGTTTCGTGTTCGACGCGGACGGCCGCCATGCGCGCTTCGCGAGCCGCAAGCCGCGTCCGCCGCAGCCGCCGGTGCCCGAGCGGCGCGCCATCGTGCTGGGCGCGGGCGTCGCCGGTTCCGCCGCGGCCGAGCGCCTGTGCGCGCGCAAGTGGCAGGTGACCATCGTCGACCGCCAGCCGGCGCCCGCGATGGAAGCGTCGGGCAACCGCGCCGGCATCTTCATGCCGCTGCTGTCGAAGGACGACAACGTGCCCACGCGCCTGACGCGCGCCGCCTACCTGTACGCGCTGCGCCACTGGGAGCACCTGGGCGGCATCGGCCGCGCCATCGAGGGAGATACGTGCGGCGTGCTGCAGCTGGCGCGCGACGCCGACCATGCCGAGGTGCAGCGCGCCATTGCCGCCGACCATACGCTCCCGCCGGACTTCGCCCAGTGGCTGGAACGGCCCGAGGCGGAAGCCTTGCTCGGCCTGCCGGCACCGGACGGCGGCTGGCTGTTCCGCGGCGCCGGCTGGGCGCGGCCCGGCAGCGTGTGCGAGGCGATGCTGGCCGCGTGTGGCGGACACCTGGAGCGGCGTTTCGGCGTGGGCGACGTGCGCATCGAGCACGACGGCGACCAGTGGCGGCTGACCGACGCGCACGGCGACCTCGTCGCGCACGCGCCGAACCTGATCCTGGCCAACGGCGCCGGCGCCCTCGACATCCCGCAGGCGGCGGCGTTGCCGCTGACCGCGCTGCGCGGGCAAGTGTCGCATGTGCCGGCCGACATGGTGCCGCAACTGCCCGTCGTGCTGTGCCGCGAAGCCTATCTGACGCCGGCGTCGGGCGGCGTGTGCAGCGCGGGCGCGACGTATGACGCCGACCCGAACCCCGCACTGTCGCCGCAGAGTCACGAGGAAAACCTGCAGAAGTTGCGTGGCCTGCTGTCTGATCCGCAGGCGGCGGCCGGTGCGCCGCTGGAAGGTCGCGTGGGTTTTCGCTGCATCGCGCCGGACCGCCTGCCGCTCGTGGGCCGCCTGCCGGACTTCGCCGCCGCCGGCGCCACCGAGCGCCTGCGCGACGTGCCGCGCCATCCCGGCCTGTACGGACTGCTCGGCTATGCGTCGCGCGGCCTGATCTGGGCCGGCTTCGCCGCCGAACTGCTGGCCGCCCAGATCGAGAACGAGCCGCTGCCGCTGGAGGCCAGCCTCGTCGACGCCCTCGATCCGGCCCGGTTTGTGTTGCGCGCACGCCGCGCGCCGCGGGGTCCGCAAGCCGAAAATTGATTTCTTTCGGGAAACCGAAAGTTTCAAAGGTATAATGTGCCGTAAGCAACATTTCACATTATCCGGCCATGGACGACACACCCGACGCGCCAGAGCTCTCCCTCTTCCTCGCCTCGACCGCGCACGACATGAAGAATTCGATCAGCGTCCTCTCCGGGACGCTGGAGCGGTTGCTGGCGCGGTCGTCGCCGCAGTCCGAGTCGGCGTACCCGGAAATGGCGCACATGCTGTACCAGACGAAGCGCCTGAACGACAACCTGATGCAGCTGCTCGCGCTGTACAAGCAGGTGGGCACGCCCGCGTACCCCTTTGACGTGCAGCCGCTGGAGCTGGGCCAGCTGGTCGACCAGGTGGTGGCGCTGGAGCGCATGCTGCTGCAATCGCGCGGCGTGAAGCTGGAGCTGGACTACGACCCGGACCTCGTCTGGCATGTCGACGAAGACCTGATCGTGGGCGTGCTCTCGCATGCGATCAACAACGCGATCCACTACACATGCGACACGGTGCGCCTGGCGATCCGCGCGACGGACGACGGCTGGCTCGAGCTGCGCGTCGAGGACAACGGCCCCGGCTACCCGCCCGCATTGCTGCGCGCTGGCGCGATCGCGACGAAAGAGACGGCGGGCGGCATGAACTTCCTGACCAATAGCGCGGGCCTGGGCCTGTATTTTTCCAGCGAGGTCGCCAGGATGCACCGCCACCGCGAGCGGCGCGGCGGACTGCGCCTGGAAAACGGCGGCCGTTACGGCGGCGGCTGCTTCATCCTGCGCCTGCCATGAACACGTCCGTGACGGTACCGGCCATTGCGCCGGTCAAGGCCGTGACCGAGATCGACTGGGCCGACAAGAACTACCTCGTCGTCGACGACTTCATCGGCGTGCGCCAACTGCTGCGCGAAAGCCTGCGCAGCCTGGGTGCGAAGAACATCGACCAGGCGTCGTCCGGCGGCGAGGCGATGGGCCTGCTGGCGCGCATCCGCTACGACGTCGTCCTGTGCGACTACAACCTGGGCGACGGCAAGAACGGCCAGCAGGTGCTGGAAGAAGCGCGTGTACGCAACCTGATCAATCCGAGCACCGTGTGGCTGATGGTGTCGGCCGAGAAGAGCGTGGAATCCGTGATGGGCGCGGCCGAGCACCAGCCGGACGCCTATTTGATCAAGCCGATCACGGAAGGCGTGCTGCTGACGCGCTTGAACCGCGTCTGGCACAGGAAGCAGATCTTTCGCCTGATCGACCAGGCCTATACCGAAAAGGATTATTTGCGCGCGGCCCGGCTGTGCGACGCCGCCATCGAGGCGCACAAGGCGCACGAGATCGACCTGTTGCGCATGAAGGCCAAACTGATGGAAAAGAGCGGCGAGCCGGTGAAGGCGCGCGAGGTGTACGAGCGCGTGCTGGAGCAGCGCGAATACCAGTGGGCCCGCGCCGGCATCGCCAAGATCCGCATGGCCAACGGCGAGTTCGAGCAGGCGCGCCAGGCGTTCCAGAGCGTGATCGCGGAAAACCGCTACTACATCGACGCCTACGACCAGCTGGCCCTCGCGTACCAGAACATGGGCAAGCTGGACGAGGCCTGCGCGATCCTCGAGCGCGCGGCGAAGCTGTCGCCGAATTCCGTGCTGCGCCAGCGCAGCCTGGGCAATGTCGCCCTGAAGCTGGGCAACGTGCAGATGGCCGAGAAGGCCTTCCGCAAATGCATCGCGGTCGGCGAGTATTCGATCATGAAGACACCCGATGCCTACCTCGGTCTCGCGCGCGTATGCGGCCAGAAGAACGACCCGAAGGAAGCGCTGCGACTGCTGCTGCAGGCCCAGCGCGAGTTCGCCGTCGACCATCCGGACATCGCCCTGCGCTCCAAGATCACCGAGGGCCTCGTCTACCACGAGAGCGGCGACTACCGGCGCGCGCGCAAGGCCGGCGACGAGCTGGAAGCCTTGCTGAATGCGACCGAGGACCGCCCCGACATCCCGGCCTGCCTCGAACTGGCCACCTTGCTGTTCGCCGTCGGCGTGAAGGATGCGCCGGTGGACCTACTGTGCTACGTGATCCGCAACAACCACGACAACCCGCTGCTGCTGGACGACGTGCAAAAGATCTTCGACAAGGCACGCCTCGGCGACGAGGGCCTGGAACTGATCCGCGCATCGAAGAAGGAAGCGATCGACCTGATGAACCAGGGCGTGCTGTTGTGGAAGACGGGCAAGCTGAAGGCTGCCGTCGAGTGGATGCGGCAGGCGCGCAAAAAAGTGCCGAACAACCAGCGGATCCTGTTCAACGCGGCCCAGATCCTCGTGTCGCACATGCAGCAGCATGGCTACGATGCGGCGCTGTCGGCCGAGGCGTATGAGGTGCTGCATCATGTGGACCGGCTGCTGCCGGGGCAGCAGCGGTTTGCGCAGTTGATGGAGCAGTTGGCTCAGTTGCAGCCGGTGGTGGAGGGTGGGGCGATTGCCGAAGTGGCATGAAGCCGCAGGCGCATGTGCAGCGTTTCCGGTGACATGGCGAAGGCCACCCGTTCGTCCGGCTCGCCTCCGTGCGCCGTGTCAATCGACGCGATGTCGAAGCGTGCCAGCAGCATCGCCATGGCCACCTTGATTTCGAGAAGGGCCAGGTAGCGCCCGGGGCAGATGCGTGGGCCTGCGCCGAACGGCATGGCCGCCTTGCGATTGACCGCGTCCTGTAGCCAGCGCCCCGGGTCGAACTGCGCGGCATTCTCGAAGTGGGTATTGTCCGGGCTGGTGTCACGCATCAGGCACACGACGATCGTACCCTTGTCGATGGCGACGCCGCCCACGGTGGTGCACGCCAGGGCTTCGGCCGAAATGAAAGGGGCGGCCGGTTTCAACCGCATCGATTCGTGCACGCACGCGTCCAGGAAATCCAGCTGGCCGAGCTGCTCGATCGTCAACGCGTCCAGGCTCGGGACGCAGCGCAACACTTCTTCCCGCGCACGCCGCAGCGCGGCCGGATGCCGCTGCAGCAGCCAGATCAGCCAGGCCAGGCTGTTCGATGTTGTGTCCTCGCCGGCCAGCAGCATGGTCGAGACGTTGCCCGCCACTTCGGCCTCGGTCACACCACTGCCGTTTTCCGCTGCGGCAGCCAGCATCGCTTCGAGCATGTTCGGTGGATTTGCCGCGCGCCGCGGGTCCAGACGCATGCGCTCCCTGGCCTGTGCGACGAGGTCGATCACAACGTCGCGGAGCACGGCAATGCTGCGTTCCAGCCTGCGATCGGCCGGCAGCTTCACGTAGCGCCAGTACGGGAAGGGCATCATCGTCCGGCGCGCGACGCCCTGCAGGATCACGTCCAGATGCCGTTGGGCAGGGTGCTCGCCCATCTCGATCGTATTCACTTCGGTCCCGAACGCCAGCCCGGCGATGATGTCGATCGCGTACAGGCGCAGGTCGGCGCCCAGATCGATCGCCTGCCCGGCGTTGGCACGCTCTTCCCAGCGCCGCTGCAGGCGACGCGCCACCTCGACCAGCGCCGGAAAATACGCCTTCACCGCCTGCGGCGCAAACGCCTGCATGACCATGCGCCGCTGGTTGCGCCACGTCGCGCCTTCCGAATCGAACACGCCAGGCATGGCGCCCAGCTCGGCCGCGACAGCGGCCAGCACGGCCGGCCGCCGGAAGGTATCGGGCCGCTCGCGCAGCACCTTGCCGACCAGGTCGGGATCGGCCACCACGAGGAACGGACCTGTCGGGACGTTCACCCGGTACACAGGACCATGCTGCCGCGCCCATGTTTCCATGGTCTGGTGAAGGCGCCTGAGGTCGAACTGGTGCAGATTGCCCAGCAGCGGCAGGCCGCGCGGACCGGGCAGGTCGGCCAGGCGGCGCAGCGCGAGCGTGGTGCTGCCGGCGTGCGTGGCGGGAGGCTGGTGCGCTTCTACGTCTGGAACGGTCGTGTTGTGCATGGTGGTGGTTTCCGGGCATGGCATGAATGTCGCACTGCGTGCCCCAGTGTACGAGTATGTTGCTTTTATAACAAGCTTTATGTTTTTGTAAAACGGTCTTGGCAAATTCCACAACGTCAACTGGTGAATTTCATAATGTTGGCAAGATGCCATCGTGCAACAATTCCTTCATTCGGCCCGTCCAGGCCGCACCTGATTCCATCACGGAGACTGCATGGTCACATTGCACATCAATGGCCGCGACCACCAGGTCGATGCCGATCCATCCACGCCCATCCTGTGGGCATTGCGCGATCACCTCGGCATGACGGGCACCAAGTTCGGCTGCGGCGCGGCCTTGTGCGGCGCCTGCACGGTGCACCTGGACGGCGCTCCGGTCCGCGCGTGCATCACGCCCATCTCGGCCGCGGTCAACCATAAAATCACGACGATCGAAGCGATGGAAGCCGACAAGATCGGCAAGGCAGTACAGGACGCGTGGGTCAAGCACGACGTGCCGCAGTGCGGCTATTGTCAGAGCGGCCAGGTCATGAGCGCGGTGGCCCTGCTGCGCACCAAACGGCATCCCAGCGATGCCGACATCGACCAGGCCATGAGCGGAAACATCTGCCGCTGCGGTACATATCAACGCATCCGCGCGGCCATCAAGGACGCCGCCGCCACCATCGCTTAAGGAGAACCGCGTGCGCATCGAACGGAAGAACCGCGCGGCAGTGTCGCGCCGCAGCTTTTTGAAAGCCGGCACGGCCGCCGCCGGTGGGCTGGTACTGGGCTTCGTCATCCCCGGCGCCAATCGCGCGGCCGCTGCGGCCGCAGCGACGCCGCCCGCACCTACGCCGGCCGCACCGAACGCGTTCCTGCGCATTGCGCCGGACGACACGATCACGGTGATGGTCGACCGGCTCGAATTCGGCCAGGGCGTGCACACCGCGCTGCCGATGCTGATCGCCGAGGAGCTCGACGCCGACTGGTCGCGGGTGCGCGCCGAACTCGCGCCGGCCGGCGACGTTTATAAAGATCCGCTGTTCGGCATCCAGATGACCGGCAGTTCCATCTCGGTGGCGCACTCGTTCACGCATTACCGCGAAACCGGCGCGCGCGCCCGCGCGATGCTGATCGCTGCCGCGGCCGAGCGCTGGCAGGTCGCGCCGGCGCAGTGCGCCACGTCCAAAGGTGTCGTCATCGGACCCGCCGGCCGCAGGGCCAGCTACGGCGCGCTGGCTGATGCGGCCATGAAGCAGCCGGTGCCGGCGTCCGTCAGGTTGAAGGATGCGCGCGATTTTCGCTTCATCGGCAAGCCGGTGAAGCGCCTGGATGCACGCGCCAAGTCGAGCGGCAAGCAGCAGTTCGGCATCGACTTCACGCTGCCCGGCATGAAGACGGCCGTGGTCGCGCGGCCGCCGGTGTTCGGCGCGAAGGTGCGCAGCTTCGATGCCGCCAAGGCGCGGGCCATCAAGGGCGTGGTCGACGTGGTCGAAGTGGCGGTGGGCAGCGGCGGCCGCGGCGTGGCCGTGATCGCGGACGGCTACTGGCCCGCGAAACTGGGCCGCGACGCGCTGGTGATCGAGTGGGATACGGATGCCGTCGCCAGGCTCGACTCGGCCACCCAGATGCGCGACTACCGGGCGCTCGCGGCCAGTCCGGGCCAGCCGGCCATTGCGGCGGATACCGGCAAGCTGGCGTCTTCGGCGAAGACAATCTCGGCCGTCTACGAATTCCCATATCTCGCACACGCGCCGATGGAGCCGATCAACTGCGTGGTCGACCTCGGGCCCGACCGCTGCACCGTCTGGGCGGGCGTGCAGTTCCAGACCTTCGACCACGGTGCCATCGCCACCGCCACGGGTCTCAAGCCCGCTCAGGTGACCTTGAACACCATGATGTCGGGCGGCGGTTTCGGCCGCCGCGGGGTGACCACGTCGGATGACCTGATCGAAGCGGTCAACGTCGCCAAAGCGTATGGGCGCGGTCCTTTGAAGGTCATCTGGAGCCGCGAAGACGACATCAAGGGGGGCTACTATCGCCCGTCGCACGTGCACAAGGTCGATATCGGGCTCGATGACCATGGCGACGTCGTGGCGTGGAACCACGTGATCGTCGGCCAGGCCATCAGTGCCGGCACGCCGTTCGAATCGGTGCTGATCAAGAATGGCGTCGATTCGACGACGACCGAGGGCATCGTCGAGGCGTATGCGTTGCCGGTGAATCTGTCGGTGCATCATCCCAAGGCCAATGTGCCCGTGCTGTGGTGGCGCGGGTCGGCGTCGAATCACACGGCCTTTGTCATGGAGACGCTGGTCGACGAAGTGGCGCATACGGCCGGGGTCGATCCGGTGGATTACCGGCGCCGGCTGCTGGGTGACAGGCATCCGCGTCACCTGGCGGCGCTCGAGCTGGCCGTCGCGCGCTCTGGTTACGGCAAGAAGCAGTTGGATAAAGGCCGTGCCTGGGGCGTGGCCGTGCACGGCATGTCCGGCAGCGTGGTGGCCTATGTGGTCGAAGCGTCGGTCAAGGACGGCGTGCCCAGGCTGCACAAGGTGACGGCCGGGGTGCATTGCAATATGGCCGTCAATCCGCTGACGATCGAGGCGCAGGTGCAGGGGGCCGTGCTGGCGTCTCTCGGCACGACGTTGCCGGGTGCTGCCGTCACGTTCAAGGACGGCGTCGTCGAGCAGCAGAATTTCAACGACTACACGGTGGGCCGGATGACGGACATGCCGCATGTCGATGTGGTCATCGTGCCGTCCACTGATCCGCCGGGCGGCATGGGCGAGCCGGGCGTGCCGCCGCTGGCGCCGGCGTTTGCCAATGCGGTGTTCAGGCTGACCCACAAGCGGTTGCGCAAGTTGCCGTTTGATCTCGGTTCGGCTTGAGGAACGCTCGTTGCTCGGCTGCGAGCAGTTTTATTACCTTAAGGACTATATGTGCGTTTCACGTTACTTCCTTCGATTTGCCTTGGCGGTGACCATCGCATGCAGCACCAATGCAGTGCACGCACAAGACAAGGCTCCGACATTCGTTGCCAAGGAAACCGGTATCTATCGCGTAGATGCAAAGGGACAGCGAACGCTGATTCTGAAGGCAAAAAGTAGCGAAGTTTTCGCTACCACGACTTTTACGACCTCGCCAAATCACGCATGGGCCCTAATTGACCACCTCCCACGTAACCCTGGCGCTGGGCGAGTGGAAGAGGTACGTGTACTGATTTCGCTACAGGGTGGCACCCGTATCGAGCAAGACGCATTCAAGAGAAAGTATGGCGAGTGGTTGGACGAGCTTGCGGATTGGGCGCCTGACGCGCCGGCGACGATTGAACTGGAAAACGGGAAGAAAATTCGACTTCGATAGCGCATAGACGGTGTGACCGCTTAACGTCGAACTGAAAAGTGAGCAATGGTGGAGTCAGACGACTCGAAGGAGACAACTTCGCTAACCTACTCTTGGGAGCCAGCAACGGCCCTGACACTAACTTGTGCAGAACAATAAATATTTACGACGTCGAATATTTCCAAATGTTTCCCATAGGATACAATCATATTCTTCATGACATGTTGGGAGCATAACTATGAAGCGTGTGGCCGAGAACTTTGGTATCGCGTTGTGCGGCTTTGCGACCTCGATCCTGGTCGCAATCGCCGACGTCACAGTCGCACGCATCTCGGGATTCGATCTGTTTACCCTCTCGGTCTGGTTCGTCCTTCCGGTCGGTGCGCTGCTGACAGGTTGTGCCGCTGCTTCGGGTTACTACTTCGGCGCGCTCTACTTCCACAAGCGAACGAGTAAGATCCTGCTGCTTCAAATGGTTCTCATTGCGGCCTTTTCTCAATTCCTCATTTACTGGCTGCGATATACGACGCTAGTCCTGGATGATGGCCGCAAGGTGGCGGACTTCCTACCTTTCCTCGAATACCTCAAGATTTCGCTGACCAAGGCGCATTACAGCGTTACCCGCCCCAATGTCGACATGGGCGAGATGGGTGTGTTCGCGTACGTGTTAGCAGTGCTGCGCTTCTTCGGCTACCTGGCAGGTGCGGCAGTTGTCTATTCCGCTCTACGCGCGAAACCGGTTTGCCAGCCATGCAAGCGCTACCTGCGCCCGCTCGCGAAGAAGTACAAGTCCTTCGGAAATGCGGATGACGCCTCGGCCTACTTCGACAAATTGTTCAGTTATCCGATGGATGGGAAGGAATTTTCAGACCTGATTCGAACCACGACCAAGACTAAGGACAATTACGGAGCCTACTCGATCAATACCGTCCTGCTCGGCTGCCCACAATGTAAGGCTCAGGTGATTGACGAGAAGGTCAGTATCCGCAATGACCGGGATTGGGTGCGTGTGGAACACCTGGACCGTCGCGTGCGACTGCCAAATGGCGTCGACGTCGCACGGGTATTCCGTAGCAAACCCGTCTAATGCCTGCGGCAAGCTGTGTAAAAACTCGACACGCCCGCACCCGTTACTCGTGAGTGGCATTTGTACCGCAAAAGCTGAGTTATCTATGCTTCAACGAATGCCCTTGGCCTGAACGTACCGCTTCCAACGGCAAAAACATTCCATCGCTGCACGGCAATTCCGTGCGGCCAGGCAAACTGTTACATTCACAAAAATTTCCCGACCCTTGGAGGGGGCATGTTTCACAATTTGAGCATCAGGCACAAACTGGTCGCAGGCTTGGGCGCCATCGTCGCGATCATCCTGTTTCTGCTGATCCTGGCCTTCAACAATTTTTCCCGCCTGTCCGATGCCAACCAGTGGAATCGCCACACCCTCGAGGTGCTGCGCGAGATCGATGAGATCGACACATCCGTCCTGCAGATCCAGTCCTCGATGCGGGGTTTCCTGCTGACGGGGAACGAAACCATCGTGGCGCCGATCCCCAAGGACTACGCGGCGGCGCGTGCGCACACGAAGCGGGCCCAGGCACTCACCGATAGCGTCCGGCAGCAGGACCGCCTGCGCGAGGTCGACACCATCCTGACCACGTGGATGGAGAAATCGATCGTTCCGCGGATCGAGCAGCGCCGCCGCACCGCGCCGAACGATATCGGCGCGGTCCAGGTGGAGGCGGGCGTGTTGCTGGGTATGGGTAACGTCGCCGCCATGCGCAAGTTGCTGGGCGAGGTGGAGGCCGAAGAAGCCGGCCTGCTGGCCCAGCGCCAACAAGAGACCGATGACCTGCGCCAGACGATGAATGCCCTGCTCATCGGTGGCGGCGTGGCCTGCGTCGTGGTGGCCCTGCTGATCGCGACGCTGCTCGTGCGCGCCGTGTCGCGCCCGCTGGACAGCCTGATGCAGGCGACCGGCCAGATCGCCAGCGGCGTGCACGGCGCCCGCGCCGA